>SLAK01000304.1 GCA_007126855.1 Dehalococcoidia bacterium
AAGCTTCTGCTGGACCCATATGCGAAGGCCATCTCCGGCCAGGTCGACTGGAACCCGGCCGTCTTCTCCCACCTTCACGAAGCACCGGAAAGCCAGAACGAAGACGACAGCGCCCCGTCGATGCCGAAATCCGTGGTCATCGAACCCTCCTTCGACTGGGAGGGCGACCGCCACCCGAATACCCGCCTCCACGACACCATCATCTACGAGATGCACGTCAAAGGTTTCAGCGCCCGCCACCCGGACATCCCCGAAGAGCTGCGCGGCACCTATGCCGCCATTGCCCACCCGGCATCGATCGACTACCTGTCATCCCTGGGCGTGACGGCCGTCGAGCTGATGCCGGTGCACCAGTTCGTGCACGACAGCAACCTGCTGGAGCAAGGCCTCCGCAACTACTGGGGCTATAACTCCATCGGCTTCCTGGCGCCGCACAACGAGTACGCCTGTGCCGGCCAGCCCGGCGACCAGGTCGCCGAATTCAAACACATGGTGAAAGCGCTCCACGCGGCGGGCATCGAAGTCATCCTCGACGTGGTGTACAACCACACCGCCGAGGGCAACCATCTGGGCCCGTCGCTTTGCTTCAAAGGCATCGACAACGCGGCCTACTACCGCCTCGTCGACGACGACCCGGTCCACTACATGGACTACACCGGCACCGGCAACAGCCTCAACGCCCGCGATCCCCATGTGCTCCAGCTCATCATGGATTCCCTGCGCTACTGGGTCCTCGACATGCACGTCGACGGCTTCCGTTTCGACCTGGCCTCAGCCCTGGCACGCGAACTCCACGACGTCGACCGGCTTTCCGCGTTCTTCGACCTCATCCAGCAGGACCCGACCATCAACCAGGTGAAACTCATCGCCGAGCCCTGGGACGTCGGCGAAGGCGGCTACCAGGTCGGCAACTTTCCGCCCCGGTGGTCGGAATGGAACGGCCGCTACCGCGACACCGTCCGCGACTACTGGCGCGGTGAAGAAAGCACCACCGCCGAATTCGCCTATCGCCTCACCGGCAGCGCCGACCTCTACCAGAGCGACGGCCGCCGGCCCTTCGCCAGCATCAACTTCATCACGGCCCACGACGGCTTCACCCTGCGCGACCTCGTGAGCTACAATGAAAAACATAACGAAGCCAACGGCGAAGACAGCCAGGACGGCGAAGACCACAACCGCTCGTGGAACTGCGGCGCCGAAGGCCCGACCGACGACGAGCAGGTCAAGGCCCTGCGCGCACGCCAGCAGCGGAACTTCCTCAGCACCCTCTTTCTCTCCCAGGGTATTCCCATGCTGGTCATGGGCGACGAGCTTGGCCGCACCCAGGGCGGCAACAACAACGCCTACTGCCAGGACAACGACATCTCCTGGGTGGACTGGGAATCCGCCGACGAGGCGCTCCTCGCATTCACCCGCAACCTCATCGCCCGCCGCAAGAGGCACCCGTCCTTCGGCCGCCGCGGCTGGTTCCTCGGGCGCCCCCTCCGCGGCAGCCACATCGAGGACATCCGCTGGTTCCGCCCGGACGGCACGGAGATGTCCGACGAAGACTGGGATACGGAGCACGCCCGATCCTTCATCGTCTTCCTCTACGGCAAGGGCATCGCCAGCCGCGACGAGCGCGGCGAGCGGATAAGCGACGATTCCTTCCTGCTGCTCTTCAACGCCCACAACGAGCCGCTCGACTTCACCGTCCCCGCTATCGCCAGCAGCCACAACGCATGGACCACCGCGCTCGACACCAGCCGCGACGACGCCGGCGAATCAGAGGAAACGATTGAATCCGGTGGCACGCGCACTCTGGAGGACCGCAGTTTGGTGGTGCTTCAGCAGCAGTGAGGCCGGCGGGGTCAGCGGACGACCGTGTAGTTCGTCTCAGTAATCTGCACAATCAGCCGTCGATCCCGCCGGTTCAAGGATCGCTCATACTCACGCTCGATGTCCTCGATGAACTCCTTGACTCGCGCCAGTGCGCGGGGCTCGCGGCAACGAAGACTGATCCGGCCGAGGCGGTGAAATTGCCTCCGCCCACCTCTCGGGACTCACGAAACCAGCTGCTTGAAGTCCCTGTCGAACGTCACGACTACCGATTCGTGAATGTCACCCACCCAGGCGATGAATTCATCCGGTGTCATCTGGCCGAAGTGCTCACGCACCAGCATGACTGTATGTCCACGCGACTTCAGGAAGTCGGCAACAGAGTCGGGAACGTTTTCGTCGACGATGAGCCGCATCCTGGGCGGCATCAGCCAGCCTTGCGGTCCCGTTCTTCAAATGCAATTGCGGCGCGGACGTCTTCTGCCGTCAGCCGCGGGTACTCGCGCTGGATCGCTTCTACGTCGTATCCCGCGTCATGAAAGTTCCACACCGCTGACGTCGGGATGCGCGTACCGTCGAGCACCCATGCGTTGTGCTGCACGTAGCGGTTACGGACGATGCGTCCAATCTGATCCGGTCGCCGGCAGACAAGATCGGTTGCCGCACGCTCCGCCTCCTCCTCGATTTCGCCCACGGATATCGGCAGGATCATCCTGTCGTCCCCCGCCATCCGCCGCATACCCTCCGGATCCTCGAACGCCACGCACCTACCGACGACCCAGAACTGGAGGGTGTTCCAGGGCTCTTCGTAACGCTCATGGAGCCAGGCCCCAACACGTCGAAGTTCCTGCAGGGGCAGCTGCTGCCGAAGGTTCGCAATCGTCTTCAATCCAACCACGTCCTTGAACGAATACATACGTCCGAAGCGTCGCCGGTCCGGGTCCCTGTAACGCGGCGAGAAGAACCCGGTCTTATCCCAGTAACGAAGCTGCCTTTTCGAGAGCCCGGTCACCCGGCAAACCTGATCCGGTGTGAAGCCCAACAGCATAGCCATAGCCTGCACTCCTCACACTGCATCCTAACGGTCACGTTTCACGTGTGCACGAACCGTAGTGGCTCCTCGCCGGTGCTCCTGTCGCTCACACCACCTCCACCCACACCTCGTTTGGCTGCCGTATCAGCGCCGTTAGCGGGCAGCGCTCGCGTGCGTAGCGGTGGAGTTGCTCGCGCTGGTTGTGAGTCGCGTCCGGCGCCTGCAGATGCACATATGCGGTGATGTTGAACGGCAGCGGCGGGTCCGTCGTCTCGATCTCCAGGAAGCGCGCATCGTTGTTCTCTGCCGAGACCCGCACCTCGACGCGGTCGACCGGGATCTCCATGCGCGCCGCCGCGATCAGATACGTGTGGGTCAGGCAGGTGCTCAACACGCCGCATAGCAACTCCGGCGACGATGGGCCGAGCCCCCAGCCGCCAAAGTCCGCGCCCGAATCGCTCACAAGCTGCCAGTCGCGGATGCGGAGCTTGCGCACGCCGGTGGCGTCATCCGCCACCGACACGGCCTCGACCCGTTCGTGCCAGTCTTCGCCAAAGGGGCGGCGCTTCGCCGCAGCTTTCATCGCCGCTGCCTTCTGCTTCAAGTATTCCCGAAGTCCTCGTCCTTCCATGACTGTGCCACCTCCGCGTGGTCAATTCCTTGTCCGCGGGTCCAGCGCATCGCGGATCCCGTCGCCGATAAGGGTAAACGCCAGCATCAACAGCGCGATCGCCGCCACCGGCACGATCAGTCCCCAGGCGTTCACCCGGTAGAAGCCGAAGCCGGCGTTCACCAGCCCGCCCAGGCTCGCCACCGGCGATGGCATCGATACGCCGATGAAGCCGAGCACCGACTCGGCGAAGATCGCCAGCGGCACGCCGAAGGCTGCCGTCACGATAACCGGCCCCAGCGCGTTCGGCAGCAAATGCACGAACACCACTCGCTTCCCCGAAGCGCCCATCGCCCGCGCCGCCACCGCGTAATCCGCGGTCCGCAGCGAGAGCAACTGCCCCCGCACCAGCCGCGCCGTCGTTACCCAGCTCACCAGCGCGATCGCCAGCATCACCTGCAGCAGCGGCCCCGGCAGCCCGGGGATCTGCGGGTCGCCCGTGCCGATCACCGCCCAGTCCCGGTCTGCCAGCACTGCGCGCAACAGGATGATCGCCAGCAGGTCCGGGAAGGCGTAGGTCATGTCCGTGAAGCGCATCAGCGCCGCGTCCGCGAAGCGCCCGCCCATTGCGGCGCCGGCGCCGATCACGATGCCTATCGCCACCACGATGACCTGCGCCCCCAGGCCGATGCGCAGCGACACACCCAGTCCCTGCCAGGTCCGTGCCCAGAGGTCCCGGCCCAGGTTATCCGTCCCGAACCAGTGCTCCCCGCTCGGCCCCGATTGCACCTGCTCGAATTGCTGCGCGGCCGGGTCATGCCGCCCGACTAATGGCGCCGCGGCCGCCAGCACGCTCATCGCCACCAGCACAGCCACGATGACCAGCCCGGCCATCGCCGCCTTCCGGCGCGCGAAGCGCCGCCAGCCCTGGCGCCACAGGCCCCGTTGTGGCACATGCCCTTCGAGCGCGTATTCCTGCGCTGCTGATGTGGCCGGTCCGTGTACGCTCACCGCGGCGCCACCCGTGTCCGCGGGTCGACCACGCCGTAGAGCACATCGACCGCCAGGTTCAGCACGGCGATGACGGCCGCGTAGAGCAGCGTCGCGCCCATGATCATCCCGTAATCGCGCGTCTGCACCGCGCGGACGAAGGCCCGCCCGATGCCCGGGATCTCGAACACCTGCTCGATGATGAACGAGCCGGTGACGAGGCCGGCCAGGATCGGCCCGCTCACGGTCAGCACCGGGATCATCGCGTTGCGCGCCGCATGCCGGAAGAGCACGTGCCGCTCGGCAAGGCCCTTCGCCCGCGCGGTACGCACGTAGTCCTGCCCCAGCGCCTCGATTAGCGCCGCGCGGATGATCCGGCCAAGGTAGGCCGCCGGCAGCAGACCCAGCGCGATGGTCGGCAGCACAAACTTCCGCGGATTCGCCGCCTCCCAGCCCAGCACGTCCGCCCAGCCTAGCTCAAGCGCGAATACGATCACCAGCACCACCGCGATCACGAAGCCGGGCACCCCCGCCGCCACTGTCGTGAACGCCACGCCCGCATAATCGGGCCACCGGTTCCGGTGCACCGCGGAGATCACGCCCGCCACGCTTCCCACTACCACAGCGAACACGAAGGCATAGAGCCCGAGCTGTACCGTCGGCCCGGCGCGCTCGGACAGGATCGTGGTCACGGATCGGTTCTGCTGGAAGGAGAGGCCCAGGTCGCCACGCACCAGGTTCGCCATGAAGGTGCGGTACTGACCCAGAGCACTTTCA
>SLAK01000194.1 GCA_007126855.1 Dehalococcoidia bacterium
ATGCTTCCCGGGAAGTTGGGGCTTTCAACCATGACGATATCGCCCGGGTCAAGGATCGTTTCGCACACGACGCCGATGCCATGCGCCGAACCGGAGCTGATCATGACCTGGTCGGTCGAAACAGGAATGCCCTCCAGCCGGGAAGAGCGCTCGGCGACGGCCTCCCGCAAGGGCAGTGGGCCGAAGGTGCCGCCGTACTGGAGCGCTTCCTTGCGCTCGCGGTCGAGGACGGTGTGCGCTGCATCGAGCAGGAGGTTGGCGGGGAGCGACGGCACATCCGGCAGGCCGCCGCCGAAGGAAATAACCGGCCGCGGGTCGGGCTGTGCGGCTGCCCAGACGGCGGGCCCGAGGATGCGGCCGCGATAGTTCACGATTTCGTCGACCCGGTCGGCGTTCCAGTACGGTTCGCTCATGTTTTTCTGCTCCAAGACTGTGCCGGTGTGTACACTGCAATGAGTATAGTGTGCGCCTGCGGCTGGCAAGGTGATAGGCGATAGGCATGGGCTCCATCAAAACTACCACGGAGCGAGGGCTTCAATCGGCGAGTGGCGCTGGTATACTGACCCCTCACCCTGCCGCAAGCCACGGATTGGGAAGTTTTTCACAAGCGGGACGTTAAACACCCGCCTGGCTCTCGCATTTCCCGGCAGCGCGCGGGCTGACATGCCAATAGGGACGGATTGTTATGCAGGCACCCAGTCGAGCCGGCTTATACCGGTCAGAGTTTGAGCACGACAGTTGCGGCGTTGGCTTCATCGTCAACCTGCGTGGCCAGCGTTCGCACAAGCTGATCGAAGACGCTATCACGGCGCTCCAGCATCTCAACCATCGCGGTGCGTCTGGCTCGGAGCCAAACACCGGTGACGGCGCGGGCCTTTTGCTCCAGATGCCGCACGAATTCTTCCGCCACGAATGCGCCCCGCTGGACATCAGGCTGCCCCAACCGGGGCACTACGGCGTCGGTATGATGTTCGCCTCGCCCGACCCTCGGCCGCGCGCGCAGGCAATGGCGCTTTTCACTGCGATTGTCGAAGAGGAAGGCCAGCACCTGCTTGGCTGGCGCGATGTCCCCACAGATAACACGTCCCTCGGCGAAACCGCGCTGCAATCCGAACCCACGATGCACCAGGCGTTCATCCGGCGCGGGTCGAATGTTACTGGCGAGGACGATTTCGAGCGGCGTCTCTATGTCATCCGCAAGCGCTTCGAAAAGGCCATCTCGCGCTGGGGCATCAAGGACGACGAGCACTTCTATTTCTCCAGCCTCTCCTGCCGCACCGTGGTCTATAAGGGCATGCTCACAGCGAACCAGCTCGTGGACTATTTCCCGGACCTCTCCGACCGACGCATGATCGCGTCCTTCGCCATGTTCCACTCGCGCTTCAGCACCAACACCTTCCCGAGCTGGGACCGTGCCCACCCCTACCGGCTCATCTCCCATAACGGCGAGATCAACACCCTCCGCGGCAACATCAACTGGATGACCGCCCGCGAGGGCAAGTTCAAGTCGCCGCTCTTCGACGATGTGAACAAGATCGTACCCGTTGTCCGCGAAGGTGGCAGCGATACGGCGATCCTGGACAACGCGCTCGAATTGCTGGTGATGGCCGGCCGGCCTATCGCTCACGCGATGATGATGCTCATCCCCGAAGCGTGGGGGAATCACGAGTCGATGAGCGAGGAGAAGAAGGCCTTCTACGAGTACCACAGCGCCCTGATGGAGCCATGGGACGGCCCGGCGTCGGTGGCCTTCACCGACGGCAAGGACATCGGCGCGGTGCTCGACCGCAATGGTCTGCGCCCTTCCCGCTACTACGTGACGAAGGACGACACGGTCATCATGGCGTCGGAAGTCGGCGTGCTGCCGATCGAGCCGGACCGGATCATCAAAAAGGGCAGGCTCGAGCCCGGGCGCATGTTCCTGGTTAGCCTGGAGCAGGGCCGCATCATCGACGACGAAGAGTTGAAGCAAGGCCTGACAGACGCCCTTCCCTATGCCGACTGGCTTCGCGACCATCTTGTGCCTGTGAGTGAGCTTGGCGGCGGCGAAGAGCCGCCCACGATGGATGCCGACGAGCTGCTGAAGCAGCAGATTGCCTTCGGCTACACCATCGAAGACCAGAAGTACCACGTGGGCCCGATGGCCAACGGCGGCGAAGAAGCCATCGGTTCGATGGGGACCGACACGCCGCTCGCTGTGCTGTCCGACCGGCCGCAGCCGCTCTACAACTACTTCAAGCAGCTCTTTGCCCAGGTCACCAACCCGCCACTGGATGCGATCCGCGAGGAGATCGTGACGGCTGTCGACACGCTCGTCGGCCCCAAGGGCAACCTGCTCGACCAGGACCTCCACGACATCCGCAACCTGAAGCTGGAGACCCCGTTCCTGACCAACGGCGAACTGGCGAGCATCAAGGCCATTAAGAATCCGGAGCTGCGGCCGGAGGTGCTGAGCATCCTGTTCCCGGCCAAGGCCGGCCCGGCGGGCCTGGAGCCCGCGATGAACGACCTCTACCGCCGCGCGGATCGCGCCCTCGCCAGCGGCGCAAAGATCCTTATCCTTTCCGACCGTGGCGTGGATGCCGACAGCGCGCCCATTCCCTCGCTGCTGGCCGTCGCCGGCCTCCATCACCACCTGGTGCGCGAAAAGAAGCGGACGCACGTCGGCCTCATTCTCGAAACCGGCGAGGCGCGCGAAGTGCATCACTTCTCGTTGTTGCTCGGCTACGGCGCGGACGCGATAAACCCCTACCTGGCCTTCGAAACACTCAAGGGCATGCACGCCGAAGGCCTGCTGGCCGAGGGGCTAGAACTCGCGCAGGCCAGCAAGAACTACGTGAAGGCCATGAAGAAGGGCGTCGTCAAAGTGATGTCGAAGATGGGTATCTCGACAGTGCAGAGCTACCGTGGCGCCCAGATTTTCGAAGCCATCGGCCTTGCCGAGAACTTTGTCGACCGGTACTTCACGCACACGGTGTCACGCATCGGCGGTGTCGGTATCGACGAGATTGCCGTGGAAGCCCTCTCGCACCACAACCGCGCGTTTCCCACCCGGGATGGCGGCCTGGATGAACTAGACTGGGGCGGCCAGTACCAGTGGCGTCGCGACGGCGAATACCACCTCTTCAACCCGGAGACGGTGTTCCGCCTGCAACACTCCACACGGACTCAGGCGATGGACATCTTCCGCGAGTACACAAAGCTGGTGAACGACCAGTCCGAGCGGATGGCCACCCTGCGCGGTCTGCTCAACTTCAAGTCGGACCGAAAACCCATCCCCATCGACGAGGTCGAACCGGTCGAAAGCATCTGCACGCGCTTCGCCACCGGGGCCATGTCCTTCGGCTCCATCAGCGCCGAAGCCCATGAAACGCTCGCGATCGCGATGAACCGCATCGGCGCGCGGAGCAACACCGGCGAGGGCGGCGAAGACCCGCGCCGCTTCATCCCGGACGCCAACGGCGACTCGCGGCGCAGCTCGATCAAGCAGGTCGCTTCCGGGCGCTTCGGCGTCACGAGTGAGTACCTGGTGAACTCCGATGAGCTGCAGATCAAAATGGCGCAGGGCGCCAAGCCCGGCGAGGGCGGGCAGCTCCCCGGCCACAAGGTCTGGACGTGGATCGCCGACGTGCGCCATTCGACGCCGGGCGTCGCCCTCATCAGCCCGCCGCCGCACCACGACATCTATTCCATTGAGGACCTGGCGCAGCTCATCCACGACCTGAAGAATTCGAACCCGCGCGCCCGCATCAGCGTGAAGCTGGTCGCCGAAGTCGGTGTGGGCACGGTCGCGGCAGGCGTCGCGAAGGCGAAGTCCGACGTGGTCCTCATTAGCGGCCACGACGGCGGCACGGGCGCCAGCCCGCTCACCTCGCTGAAGCATGCAGGCATCCCCTGGGAGCTGGGTCTCGCTGAAACCCAGCAGACGCTCGTCATGAACAAGCTCCGCGACCGCATCATCGTGCAGACCGATGGCCAGATGAAGACCGGGCGTGACGTGATGGTCGCCGCCCTGCTGGGCGCTGAGGAATACGGCTTTGCCACGGCGCCGCTCGTGGTCATGGGCTGCATTATGATGCGCGTCTGCCATCTGGATACCTGCCCGGTTGGCATCGCGACGCAGAACCCCGAGCTGCGAGAGAAGTTCACGGGCCGGGCGGACCATGTGGTGAATTTCTTCAAGTTCGTCGCTCAGGAAGTCCGCGAGATGCTGGCCGAACTCGGCTACCGCTCGCTCGATGAGGTTATCGGCCGCGTCGACCTCCTGGAAACCCGGCGCGCCGAGGACCACTGGAAGGCCCAGGGCGTCGACCTCTCTGCGGTGCTCTACGAGCCGGAGATGCCCCCCGAGATCCCGCGCCGGAAGGTGGTGGAGCAGGACCACGGGCTGGAGCACGCGCTGGACAACGAGCTCATCCGGCAGGCGGAGCCCGCACTGGAGCGCGGCGAGAAGGTCTCCATCGAGTTGCCCATCCGAAACGTGAACCGGACGGTCGGGACGATGCTCGGGAGCGAACTGACTCGCCGCTACGGTGCACAGGGCCTGCCGGACGACACCATCGATATCTTCTTCGACGGTTCGGCCGGGCAAAGCTTCGGCGCCTTCGTACCGCCGGGCATCACTGTGAGACTCCGCGGCGACACCAACGACTACTGTGGCAAGGGTCTTTCCGGCGGCAAGCTTGCCGTCTACCCGCCGGAAGACGGCGCGTTCGTGCCCGAAGAGAACATTGTCATCGGCAACGTGGCGCTCTATGGCGCGACCGCCGGCGCTCTCTTCGCGCGGGGTGTCGCCGGCGAACGCTTCGCTGTCCGCAATAGCGGCGCTGTCGCGGTGGTCGAAGGCACAGGCGACCACGGCTGCGAGTACATGACCGGCGGCCGGGTGGTCATCATCGGCCGGACCGGGCGTAACTTCGGCGCCGGCATGAGCGGCGGTATCGCCTACATCTACGACGCCGACGGCGATTTCCACACGCGCTGCAACATGGAAATGGTGGACCTTGAGCCGCTGGAGGACTCGGAGGACATCGACCTGGTGCGCGGCCTGCTGGAGCGTCACCTGGAATACACGCGCAGCACCGTGGCGGAAGGGCTGCTGAAGGAGTGGGACGGCACGGTCTCCCGCTTTGTGAAGGTCATGCCGCGCGATTACCGCCGCGTGCTGGAGGAGCAGCGCAAGGAAATGGAAGCACAGGCAAGCGATACGGTGGGGGCGACGGGTGGCTAAGATAACGGGTTTCATGGAATACGACCGCGCGCTGCCGCGTCGCCGCCCGGTGGAAGAACGGGTCCACGACTGGCTGGAAGTCTACGAGGATTTCCCGGTGTCACAGCTCAAGAAGCAGGCGGCACGCTGCATGGACTGCGGTATCCCCTTCTGCCACCAGGGCTGCCCGCTCGGGAACATCATTCCCGACTGGAACGACCTGGCCTACCGGGACCACTGGCGCGACGCCATCGATCGCCTCCACGCGACGAACAACTTCCCCGAGTTCACGGGGCGGCTCTGCCCGGCGCCCTGCGAGGCTGCCTGCGTGCTTGGTATCAACGATGACCCGGTGACGATCAAGCAGATCGAAGTCTCGATCATCGACCGCGCCTGGGACGAAGGCTGGGTGAAGCCTGAGCCACCCAGCGTGAAGACCGGCAAGCGCGTTGCCGTGATCGGCTCCGGGCCGGCGGGGCTCGCCTGCGCCCAGCAGCTTGCCCGGGCGGGCCACGACGTGACACTATTCGAGCGCGACGACCGCATCGGTGGCCTGCTGCGCTATGGCATCCCGGACTTCAAGATGCGCAAGTACCACATCGAACGGCGCATGGAGCAGATGGAAGTCGAGGGCGTGACCTTCCGCCCCGGCGTGAACATCGGTGTGGACGTCGACATCCGCGAGCTGCGTACGCAGTTCGACGCGATCTGCCTGGCCGGCGGCGCCACGCATGCGCGCGACCTGGACGTGCCCGGCCGCGAACTCGACGGCGTGCACCTGGCCATGGAATACCTCACCCTGCAAAACCGCCGCGTAGCGGGTGAAGAGATCCCTGACGAGCAGTTCATCACGGCGGAGGGGAAGAAGGTGGTTATCCTCGGCGGCGGCGACACCGGCGCGGACTGCCTGGGCACGGCCCACCGGCAGGGCGCCGAGGAAGTCTTCCAGTACGAGCTGCTCCCGAAGCCGCCGGCCGAGCGCCCGCCTGAGAACCCCTGGCCGACGTGGCCGAACATCTACCGCGTCTCCTCGGCGCACGAAGAGGGCGGCATCCGGGACTACTCCATCCTCACGAAGCGCCTGTCCGGCGAGAACGGCAAGCTCAAGAAGCTCCACGGCGTCCGCGTCGAATTCGAACGTGTGGACGGCCGCATGGAGATGCGCGAGGTACCGGGCAGCGAATTCGAGCAGGAAGTGGACCTGTTGTTGCTGGCGATGGGTTTCCTGGGGCCGGAAAAGCCCGGGATGCTGGAACAGCTCGGCGTCGAGCTCACCGAGCGCGGCAACGTGAAGTCCGACGAGAACAAGATGACCAGCGAGCCCGGCATCTTCACTGCCGGCGACATGACGCGCGGCCAGTCGCTCATCGTCTGGGCGATCGCGGAGGGCAGGGAAGCGGCGAAAGGCATCGACCGCTACCTGATGGGCGAGACCACGCTGCCGTAGTCAGCGTTCGCGGCTGATGACGTAGTCCGCGACGGCTGAGAGTTCCTCTCGCCGTGCCGGGTCGATGTCGATTGCCTCGAGGAGTTCGCTCGCGACGGCGCCGTGCTGTCGCGCGATCTCTTCTGTTCGTTCGCGCGCCTGGCAGGCAGAGAGCGCGTCGAGAACCAGTTCTACGTTTGGCGTAGCCTTTCCTGGCGCGTATTCCTCCTGAACCGCTTCCGCGGCGCGCTCGTCGCTCATGGCGATGATGATCGGCAGCGAGCGTTTCTTGCGCGCTATGTCGCTGGTCACCGATTTGCCCGTCAGCGCCGGTTGGCCCCAGACGCCGAGCAGGTCGTCGTGTGCCTGGAAGGCGAGCCCGACTGCCCGTCCCCAGCGAGCGAGGCCGGCCGATGTCTCTTCAGACGCGCCGGCCAGGATGGCGCCAATTTCGAGCGATGCGCCGAGCAGTGCGCCCGTCTTGCCGCTGACCATCGCGGTGTATTCCTCGAGCGAAACCGATGCCGCCGTCTCGAAAGCGATGTCCATCCACTGGCCGCGTATCATCTCGGCGACAGCGTCGGAGAGGATACCCAGCGCGCGGATGCGTCTTTCGGCGTCCACGCCGCCGGCCTGCGTCAGGGCCTTTGATGCGCGGGTAAACAGGAAGTCCCCGGTATTGATCGCCTGGGCTTCGCCGAGCCGTGCCCACAGCGTCGGCCGGCCGTGCCGTTCGTAGTCGTGGTCCTGGATGTCGTCGTGGACAAGCGAGAAGTTGTGCACGAACTCGATGGCCACCGCGCCGGGTAGCGCGACATCGAAAGGTGCCCCGCAGCTCTCGGTGGCGAGCAAGCAAAGGGCGGGCCGGATGCGTTTGCCGCCGGGCTGCGCCGGCCTACCCTCGCTATCTTCCCAGCCGAAGGTGTAGCGGACCGCAGCATCGAGCTCGCTCTCGAGGTCGCCCGCTGCCTGCCGGAGCGCGCGGTCGATGTCCTCGAGATGGCGGGTGAGTGAAGCGGGGATGTCCCTCGCGCTGTCCACGGGAAGGTGCTCGCCGCTAGCCGGGGCTTCCGACGGTGGTCGAGGCGGGCGTTTCGCGTGGCGGGCGGAGCAGCTTTTCGGTGGAGGCGGCGATGCCGGCTGCGTCGAGCAGGTGGAGGGCTCGCATGGTCGCCTGCGGCCCGTGGTCGACGATCTCGTCCGGCATGCAGAGGCTGGTGAGGAGGCGGTCGGCCAGGCCGTGCTGGGCAAGGAGCGAGAGCACCGCTTCCCCGAATCCGCCGGCGCGCACATTTTCTTCGGCAGTGACGATGCCGCCGGTCTCGCGGGCGAGTTCCAGCAGGAGGTCTTCGTCAAGCGGCTTGGCGAAACGTGCGTTGACGACGGTCGCTTCGATGCCCGATTCGGCCAGGATCTCTGCGGCCTGCTGGCACTGGGTTACGGTGGCGCCGAAGCCCACAAGCGTCACATCCTTGCCGCGGCGCAGCACCTCGGCCTCGCCGATGGGGATTTCGCGCATGGGCTGGTCGGTCGGCGCGCCCGGGCCGGTGCCGCGCGGGTAGCGGACGGAGAAGGGACCATCGTGTTTGGTCGCCGTATAGAGCAAGTCACGCAGCTCGGCTTCGTCTTTGGGCGCGCTGACGACCATCCCCGGAAGGCAGCGCAGGTAGCTTGTGTCGATGAAGCCCTGGTGCGTCTTGCCGTCGTCGCCGACGAAGCCGGCGCGGTCGAGCGCGAAGATCACCGGGAGTTTCTGCACGACGACATCGTGCACGACAGAATCGTAGCCGCGCTGCAGGAAGGTCGAGTAAATGGAGGCGATCGGGCGCATCCCGCGCGTGGCCAGGCCCGCGGCGAAGGTCACCGCGTGTTGCTCGGCGATGCCCACGTCGAAGACGCGCGTTGGATAGCGTTTGTGCACGGGCGCCAGTCCGGTGCCTTCGAGCATGGCCGCGGTAATGGCGACGACGCGGTCGTCGTTCTCGAGCAGCTCGCTGCAGGCTTCGGCGAAGACCTGGCTGTAGGTTGGTGGCGGCGCCGGCGCGGATGGGTCGCGTGGCTTCTTCAACCAGAAGGTGCCGCTATGGCTCTTCACCGGATCGGCAGCCGCCTCCGGGATGCCATGGCCCTTCTCGGTGAGGACATGGAGCAGGACGGGCTTGCCTTCGACGTCGTGGATTGCCTTCATCGCTGATTCGAGCTCATGCAGGTTGTGGCCATTGATGGGCCCGAAGTATTCGAAGCCGAACTGCTCCCAGAAGCTGGCGTGAACCATGAGCTCGCGCAGGCTGGCTTTGACGCGCTTGGCCCCGTCCCACATCTGCTTCCCCAGGGGGAACAGCTCCACGAAGCTGCCTATCTCGCGCTTGGCGTTACGGTAGTGTGGCTCAAGGCGGAACTTGTTCACATTCCGGCTGAGCGCGCCGACGTTCGGTGAGATCGACATCGCGTTGTCGTTCAGGACCACGAGCATGCGCGTGCCCATGTCGCCGACGTGGTTCATGCCTTCCAGTGCCATACCGGCGGTCATCGCCCCGTCGCCGATAACAGCGACGACCTCGAAGTCTTCACCCTTCAGGTCGCGCGCGGCGGCAATGCCGGCAGCGGCGGAAATGGAGGTGCCCGCGTGGCCGGCGCCAAAGGCGTCGTGGTCGCTCTCGTTCCGGTCGGCGAAGCCGGAGAGGCCGCGATACTGGCGAATGCTGGACATCAGCGCCTTGCGGCCGGTCAGCATCTTGTGGACATAGGTCTGGTGGCTGACATCCCAGATGATCTGATCGCGCGGGGTGTCGAAGACGCGGTGGAGTGCGACGGTCAGCTCGACGACGCCGAGGTTGGATGCCAGGTGGCCGCCGCCGCCGATACCTTCGACGGTGTGCACCAGGAAGTCGCGGATCTCGGCGCAAAGCTTTTCAAGCTCTGCGTCAGATAGCGTACGCAGGTCGGCGGGCGAATTGACGCGGTCGAGCAGCCGTTCCACCTATCCTGATCCTTCCACAGGCCAGTTAATCATGCGGCTGCGCCACGCGCAGTGTGGCTGCTTACGCGCCAGGGACGAGCCGCCGTACCCCCAGCCTACCTGATGAGCCGCCTTCGCTCATTCCGGTCATGCTGTCGCGTGATAGGCGCTACTGGGCGGGGCCATACTTCAGGGGCTGCGCGGCGCTCCATTCCGCCGGGATCTCTTCGATGTTCAGCTGCACGTTTCGCCAGGTGACCTCGATGGAGCCGTCGTCCTTGCCCTCCGCCGGGTCGACCATGACTTCGAGCATGGCGCCGTCAACTTCCTCGTTGGGCCGGGCGAGCGCCTGGAGAAAGGCCTCGGCGGCCTCGTGCGTTTCAAGCATGCGCGGCTGCCAGCGGCCGAAGACCTTTGGATTCTCGGCGTATTCGCCGGTCATGCCCGTGCGGACGAAGGGGTAGAGCACACTGAACGGGGTGACCAGCTCAGCGTTGCGGCCCAGGTTGACCTTGAGCGTCTGCGGGAGCCGGAGGACCGCCCAGTTGGCGATGACGTACCCGGGGACGCTCATGCCGGGGTCGATGGCCTGGCGCGAGGAGACATAAACGAATCGGACGGGTTCCTGGTGGTAGACAGCTTCGCCGGACCAGAGGTGCGTCATGCCAAGGAAGCCGTCGATCTTGGTGTCGAGGACCAGCCGCGAGTCGCTCAGGTTGTCCACGAAGGCCTGGCGGACGCGGGCGCGGCGCTTGGCCTGCGATTCGCCTTCGACTTCGCGCAGGGCGCGGCCGAAGGAGTAGCCGCTTTCGGTCAGCCCGGAGTTGCAGATGACCAGGTTCGGAGGAAGGCCGCCCATGTGCTCAATGATGTAGCTTCGGGTTGCCCAGAGGTCGCTGAGGTTGGTCACATCGGCCTGGACGGGGAACGCGTTGACACCCTGATCGCGGAGGGCGTCGACAAGGTCGAGGGCGTCGTCGTAACTGCGGTGGAAGTGCACCGCCACGTGGCTTGCTCCATTCAATCCTGCCGCCAGCGCAAAGGCCTGGCCCATGCCGCCATCCTTGCCGGCGCCACTGATAAGGACACGCTTATCCTTCACACCGGCGCCCAGTGCTGGATCGAATCGGAATTTGTCGGTGTCGACGGTGAAAGCCACGGTCATAACCCCCGGGAAGTTGCGTTTCCCTGAGGGTATCGCGCCCAATCCATAGGTACTAGAGATGGTGCGCTGATGGTGCTATCGACTCAGGCTATGTCTTGGTCCGGGCGCGAAAGCCGGATGATGAAGGTCGAACCGACCCCTGGCTGCGACCGCAGGTCGACACTGCCGTTCATCACATCGACAAGCTCTTTCACGATGGCCAGGCCAAGACCGGAGCCGCCTGAGCGGCGGCTGAGGCTCTTGTCGACCCGGAAGAAGCGATCGAACACACGCTGCTGATGCTCCTCCGGGATGCCCGGCCCGGTGTCGCGCACCGCAACCTGGTACCCGTCTCCGTCGGGGCCGGCAACAATGGTGACGCTGGTTCCGTCGCCTGAATACTTGATGGCGTTGTCCACCAGGTTGAAAACGCAGCGATACAGCAGGTCGCCATGTGCATAGACATGTGACGGGGCGTTCTCGTCGGCTTCAATGCGAAGTGCGATGCCCTTCCGGTCGGCAAGGCCGCGCAACTGCTCGGCAGCGTCGTGGCAGGTTTGGACCGCGTCCACGAGTTCGAGTTCCGGGGGGTCGGCTTCGGTCGAGGTAAGCAGCAACAGGTCGTCGCTGAGCCGCGTGAGGCGATCCGTTTGCACCTTTACTGTGTCGAGGAGGGAGCGGTATTCCTCGGGCGATACCTCAGGGTCCATTTCGGTGACTTCGATATTGGTGCGGATGGCCGCCAGCGGAGTGCGCAGCTCGTGGGAGGCGTATTGCACGAAGCGCCGCTGGCTTTCGAACGCTGTCTCCAGGCGCAGGATCATGGAGTCGAAGGTGTCCGCGAGCTCTTTCAGTTCGTCGTCTGGCCCCTGGTGGTTGATGCGTTCATTCAGGCTGGTCGCGCCGATGGTGGAAGCAACCCGGGTGATGTCGCGCACGGGCCGCAGCATCATGCCGGAAAGCACGTAGCCGCCGATGCCGGACGCGAGGGCGAGTCCGATGACTGAAAGGATGGACCACGTTTGCAGCCTCTGAAGGTTCTCCGCGGCGACCTGCGCTTCGGCTTCGGCGATGCGTACCGCGACGCCGTAGCCTGCGGGTTGGGCGCCTTCGAAGGCCTGGCCGGGGCCGGAGCTGACGGTCAGGTCGTCGTCCAGCCACACGGTCCTGGTGGAGTTATCCATGCGCAGGCCGATATTGAGGGCCACGACGAACGCGATGCCGAAGACGAGCAGCAGGCTGGAGTACCAGACTGTGAGCCGGAACCGGACCGTTCGCGCGAAGGCGGGAATCCTCAGACTAGAGGACGTAGCCTTTGCCCCGGATCGTTTCGATAAGCTGGTCTGAGAAGCCGTCATTGATCTTCCGGCGCAGGTTGTTCATGTGCACCTTCACGGTCTGCGTGAAGGGATTCGCGTGCTCATCCCAGATGTGCTCAAGGAGCTCTTCCTGGGGAACGGCGCGGCCCTCGTTGCGCGCGAGGTAATAGAGTAGCGCGAACTCCTTGGGCGTGAGATGAATCTCGACGCCTTCACGTTTCACCCGGTTGGTGTTGGGGTCAAGTTCGAGGCCGCGCGTGTTTAAGATAGGTTCACGCAGGCCGCCTTCACGCCGGGCAATGGCGCGGATGCGGGCCTCCAGTTCGCTGAATGCGAAGGGCTTCACCAGGTAGTCGTCGGCGCCGCCATCAAGCCCTTCGACGCGCTCGCGGATGGAGCTGCGTGCGGTGAGCATAATGATGCCGCCATTGTAGTGTTCTTCGCGCAGCCGCCTGCAAACCTCGACACCATCCACGCGGGGCAGGTTCAGGTCGAGGCAGATAACGTCGTAGTGATTGACGCCGGCCTTTTCCAGGGCTTCGGCGCCATCAAAAGCAACGTCCACCGCGTAGCCCTTTTTCATGAGCCCGCGTTCTATGGCCGATGCAATTGGCTCCTCGTCTTCGACAACGAGCACCCGCATGGTAAGGGTCACTCCCCGATATTTGTTTCTACGGTAGGCTTTGGGCCTCCAAGTGAAGGTAAAGGCCTGTCTCTATCGTAGCGGGGATGGAGATACATTTCACATGCGGGCAATAACGAAGCGTCAGGCCGCCTGCTGCTCCTCAGCCGCCCGGGGCGCGGCGCGGCGCTCCAGCATGTAGCCGAACCCTCGCACGTTCACAATGTAGTTTGGGGCGGCCGGGTCCTGCTCGATCTTCCGGCGGATACGCCGGATATAGACCTTCACGATCTCCTGTGCTTCGCGCTCGGAATAGGTGTATTCCTGCACGGCGCGGAGGATCTCGACGGGACTCACGACTTTTCCGGCGTTCCTGGCGAGGTGGGCCAGGATCTTGAATTCCGTGGGAGTCAGCGGCACGCGTTCTTCGTCCCGCACGACCTGGCAACGGTCGAAGTCCAGAGTAAGGTCTCGGACAGTGATGACGGTGTCCTCGTCGTCCGGTTTGGCGTCGTCATTGCGCGGGTCGTGGCGCCTGCGTGCCAGCGCGCCAACCTGGGCCGCGATCAGCTCGGCGCCATCGGTGTCGCGGACGCACACGTCGGCGCCGGCATTGAGTGCCGTGGCCATCCCCAGCGCATGCGGTCCCGGCGCGAGCACCATGACCATTGCATCGCTTTCGCGGGCCATGGCCCCGACGAGGTCGACATCGGCGCTGTTGCGCGGGTCGATGGCCAGGACCACCAGGTCGGGCTCGAATTGTTTCAACAGACGGCCGGTCTCACGGTCGTGTGGGCGTTCCGTGGTGGTAAAACCGCATCGGGCGAGAGCCGGGAGCAGGTCTCCCGACCGGTAATCGCGGGTGTGGGTAACAAACGCCACAGAGTTGCGGTAATCCTCGGATCGCTGTGCCATGTCTTCACTCCCTAAACCGCTGACGTGGCGCACTGCGTGGCGGGATACGGATTGCAGGCGCCGACACTGTGATCGTCGGCAGCTTTCCGCGAATAACGAGGGGGAGCTGGCGGAAAGTTGGCCTGCGTGCTCGCTCAGGCCGCGTCGGCGGCAATCAGGCTGTTCCGCAGGCGCCGGATGGCCTGCGCATGGAGCTGGCTCACGCGGGTTTCGGAGACGGCGAGAATGGTCGCGATCTCCTTCATGGTGAGCTGCTCCACGTAGTAGAGCGAGACGACCGTCCGTTCCCGTTCGGGCAAGCCCTGGACGTGCTCTGTGAGCGCGTCGAGCGTCTCCCGTTCTTCGAAGGCGCGTGTGAAGTCAATGTCTTCGTCAGCCGTCGGCATCTCTGCGGCGGGGTAGCTCTCGCCGTCTTCCGAGCCGCCGAGCATCTTGTCCAGCGAGACGGTTATCCAGCGGCCGTTCGCGGCTGCGTTGCGGTAATCGTCAACAGAAATGCCCAGGTGCGCAGCGGCTTCGGCGTCGCTTGGTGTGCGCCCGAGGGTCATCTGCAATTCGCCCTGCGCGCGCTGCACGTCACGCGCCTTCTGGCGCATGGTCCGGCTCAGGCGGTCCATCCGGCGGAAGGCGTCGATCATGGAGCCGCGGACGCGGCGTACGGCGTAGGCGTGGAAGTTGGTGCCCTTGGACGGGTCGTAGCGCTGGACGGCCTCTACCAGTCCGCACATGCCATAGCCCACCGCATCTTCGAACTCCAGCACCCCGGGGATTTCGAGCGGCAGGTTGCGCGCGATGCGCTTCACAAGGGGGGTGTATTGCAACACCAGGTCCTGCTGCTCTTCGAGGCTTAGCCGCTGCGGAGCGGGACCATTCCGGTCACGTGTGTTCTGCTCTGCTGCTCCCATCGATGCCTCCCGCGCATCCGGATGCCTCTGCCGTGGTTGTCGAATAGCATGCGCCCTTACGCAGCCCTCGACGGTTACAGGTGCACTGACGTTTCGTGACCGTGTCCACCGTCCAGCCACCCCCGCAGGGCAATTGCGCCGAACAGGCAAGTTGCGGCACTGCCAATGGGCCGTAAGATTCGCCGTCATGGACGGACTCGGGCCTCTGGCGGGCCTGCGCATTGTCGAGCACTGCGGTTGGTGGGGCGTATTTGCAGGCCGCCTGCTGGCCGATGCCGGCGCCGACGTGGTGCGGGTGGTGTCACCCGGGGGCGACCCGCTCGAAACCGAGCCGCCCTTCTTCGGCGAATCTGGCGTCTCGATCCAGGAGACCTGGTACAACGCCGGGAAGCGGATATTGCGCGCCGGCGGCGACACGGCGTTCACCGCCGCGCTCGCAGGCGCGGTCCGGGGGGCCGACATCCTGGTCGAGGATTGGACGCCTGGGGGCGCGCCGCTCAACGATGCGCAACTCGGCGAGCTTAACCCCGGGTTGGTGCGTGTTTCGGTTAGCCCGCTGGGGACTGCGGGGCAATGGTCCGGCTACGAGGTGAACGATCTGGTGGCGAATGCGCTATCGGGCGCTGCCTCCGTGACCGGCAACGCGGACACACCGCCGGTAAACGGATACGGGAACCAGACCTGCCATACCGTAGGCCTCTATGTGGCGACCTGCGCGCTCGCTGCACTGCGGGCGCGGCGGCTGACCGGCACCGGGCAACGCGTGACCGTGAATGCACACGAAGCGCTGGTGAGCTGCACCGAGCAGGTACTGATGGAGTGGTTCTTTCCGGCGCAGGCGAGCTGGACCGGCGCGATCGCTCCCCGCCAGGGAAGCCTGCACTGGAGCGGCGCCTACGAGGTGTACCCGGGCAGGACCGGCCGCGGGATCATGGTGACCGTCGCGCTGAAGCTGTTCGAATCGTTGCTGCCGTGGCTGGAGGAGGAAGGCGCTGCCCAGGGCCTGGCCGACCGCGAGAAATACCCCGACCCGATCGCGATCATCCGCGACGTGCCGTACGCGATGAAGGTGATGCGGGACTGGGTGGCAACCCACGATGCCGATGAGCTTTTCTACGAAGCGCAGCGGCGCCACCAGCCTTTCGGTGTGGTCTGGGATGTGGCCACGGCGACCCGGTCGCCGCAGATTGAGGCCCGCTGCTACTTTCAGCCTCAGGAGGTGGAGGGCTTTGGAAGCGTCCCGTTCCCCGGACGTCTGTTCCGCACGGATCGCGATGGCCCGCATCCCAGGCCTGGCGTGGCGATATCGGTGAAGGATCTCGGCTGGGAACCGCGTGATTCGGACGCTGTGGTGCAGCGCCAGGATGTCTCCAGGCAGCGGCCGCTGGAAGGTATCCGCGTGATGGACTTCACGCACGTGCTCGCCGGGCCCTTTGGCACCCGCGTGCTTGGCGACCTGGGCGCGGATGTGATCAAGGTGGGGACAGAGGCCCGTGGCGCCGGCGCCAACTCGCCGATGCATCCGTACTACACTTCGTGGAACAGGAACAAGCGCTCGATCATGCTCAACCTGGGGAGCGAGCGGGGCCTGGAGGTCGCGCGGGCGCTGGCGCTTCGCTCGGACATCATCACAGAAAACTTTCGCGCCGGTGTGCTCGCCCGCTGGGGCCTCGACCGCGCCTCGCTGAAAGACGGCAACCCCGGCATCAGCGTCATCGCGATGGGCGGGATGGGACAAACAGGCCCATGGAAAGACTTTGTGACCTTTGCGCCGACGATCCACGCGCTCGTTGGGCTCACCTACCTGACAAACCCGCCGGGCCGCCACGACCTGGGCTATGGCTTCTCGCTCACCGACCACCTGAGTGGGCTGGCTGCGGCCCTGGCGGCCTGCGGGGCGATCGAGCACCGCCACCAGACTGGCGAGGGCCTGGATATCGACCTGGCGCAATACGAGCTTGGCCTGGGTATCATGGGCCCGGCCTATCTGGATTACTTCGCCAACGGCCGCAACCCGGAGCCGGTGGGGAACCGCCACCCCTTCGATGCCTGGGCGCCACACAGCATCTACCGTTGCGCCGGCGACGACGAGTGGGTGGCCATCGCAGCCCGTGGCGACGAACAGTGGCAGGCGCTGTGCCGTGTCATCGGCCAGCCTGGCCTTACAGGCGATCCGCACTTCGCCACGCATGAGCAGCGCGTGGCGAACATCGAGGAGCTGGACCGCATCATTGAGAGTTGGACGGTGACGCACGACCGCTACGATGTGATGGAACGGTGCCAGGTGGCCGGCATCGCGGCGGGCGCGGTGCAGAACGCCGAAGACCTCGCCTACCGCGACCCGCAGCTCAGCGCGGCAGGGTTCTTCGGGACAGCGTGGGCGGAGAACTGGGGCGAGTATGGGGTGGACCGCTTCCCCGCGCTGTTCGATGGCCGGCGGCGCGATGTCTATAAAGGCGTGCACCAGGGTGGCGAGGATACCTTCGACGTGATGAAGGATGTTTTGGGGCTGGATGATGGCGAGATTGCCACGCTTGTCGCCGAAGGTGTGTTGTCGTGATGTTGAACGCCGGTGGCTCTTCGGCCACGCTTGAAGGCCAGGTGGCCCAGAAGGAGCGCGTGTGACTTTGAATCTCTATACCTCGCTCGGCCGGGAAAAGCGGCCGTTCACGCCGCTGAAGCCGGGCTCGGTTGGCATGTACGTCTGCGGCGTGACGCCCTATGACGTCACGCACCTGGGCCACGCGTTCTCGTATGTCCAGTTCGACGCGTTGCGGCGCTATTTCGAATGGCAGGGCTACACGGTCCGCTATGTGCAGAACGTGACGGACATCGATGACGACATGATCATGGTTTCGAAGCGCCAGGGTGGTCGGGCGATCGCCGAAATCCGCGACGA
>SLAK01000370.1 GCA_007126855.1 Dehalococcoidia bacterium
CCGTGGTTCTGCGGATCGCCCCCTGACCCGCCGTCGCCGAGCGCGATGTAGAGCGTCTCATCCGGGCCAAAGGCGATCTGCCCGCCGTTGTGGTTTCCAAATGGCTGCGGGACTTCCAGCAGAACCAGCTCGCTCCCCGGATCGATGCGCAGGTCCTCGCCGCTCCCCGCAGTCTCGAAACGCGAGATGGCGCTGCGCCGCTCGCCCGGCTGTGCGCTGTAGTACAGGTAAACGTAGCCGTCCTCCTCGAACGCCGGGCTTAGCGCGATGCCGAGCAGCCCCTCTTCGTTCCCCGCCCGCGACGTGCGGTCCCGCCAGTCCAGCACCTCGACAAGGTCCGCCGCTCCCTCGTCTTTCGCGAAGGACACCACCCGCCCTTCCTGCAACACCAGCAGGAAGCGCTCCTGGCCCGGCACCTCCACCATGTCGACCGGCCGCTGCACCAGCGGCAAATCCGGGAACGCCTCGGGGAAGCGCACGTTGTCCGCCGACGGCGGTTCCGGTGGCTCGGCAGGAGTCGGTGTCTCGTCGTCGACCGGCGGCGTAGGCGTCGCGGCTGGAGAGTCGTCATCTGCCACGGTTGGAGTGGGCTCGCCGTTCACCGGAGGCGTCACGTCCTCACCGTCATTGTTACCGCATGCCACGAGGATGAGCGGCAGGATCGCCGCGGCCAAAAGCCGGGCTGGCAACTGCAGCAGGTTGTGCCGCCTGGTGCGCGTGGATCTTCCTTGGCTCCGGGCAAGTGCAGGCAATCGCATCGTTCCCTCCAGGTTCGCCTACCCTGGCGTGACCGTCGCGCGCGGCGCATTTCCCCCACGTTTATCGCGCGCGGGCTGACGCTTCAAGCGGTGCCCGCGGGAGGTTCCCGCTCTTGTTACCCCGCGTCTCCCAGCATCCCGGCGGCGGCCTCGGTCCCCGCGCGAAGGTCGGCGGCAAAACCCTGCTCCCGGAGCAACCGTCCCAGCGACGACAGGAACAGCAGCACATTCCCCGGCGTCGAAGACTCACCCATGAGACCTACGCGCCAGACCTTGCCCTTGAGGTCGCCGAGCCCGCCGCCGGCCTCGATCCCATACCGCTTCAGCAGCGCGCCGCGCACCTCGCCGTCGTTCACCCCCTCGGGGATCCGCACCGTTGTCAGCACAGGCAGCCGGTATCCTTCGTCCGCATGCAATGCGAGCCCCATGGCTTCGAGCCCCGCCTGCAACGCCCGCCCATTGCGTTCATGCCGGGCCCATCGCGCCTCCAGCCCTTCCTCAAGCACGAGCGCCAACGCCTGGTGCAGCGCGTAGACCATCGAAATCGGCGCCGTGTGGTGATACACGCGCCCCTCGCCCCAGTACGCCGCGAGCAATTGCATGTCCAGGTACCAGGTGTTCGACGGCGTCTCCCGCGACGTCATCGCTTCCCAGCCCGATGGCGACACCGTTATCGGCGCCACACCCGGTGGCGCTGAAAGGCACTTCTGCGTGCCCGAATACACCGCGTCCGCGCCCCACGCGTCCGGCTCCACCGGCACCCCGCCCAGCGACGTCACACAGTCCACCAGCAACAGCGCCCCGTTTTCCTTCGCGATTGCGCTAATCGGCTCAACGGGTGTCTGCACACCGGTCGAGGTCTCCGCGTGCACCATCGTCACCAGCTTAACGTTGCCGGCCTCGCGCACCGCTGCTCGCACCGCATCCGGGTCCACCGGCGATCCCCACGGCGCCTGCACGCGCGTGACCTCTCCCCCGGCCCGCTCCGCCATCTGCGCGATCCGTTCCCCGAAGTAGCCGCAGATGCCGCAGACTACCCGGTCCCCCGGCGCCACCAGGTTCATCACCGCCGCTTCCATGCCGCTCGTACCCGTGCCGGGCGTTGCGAAGGTGATGGCATTCTCCGTCCGCATCACCTGCCGGAGCATCGCCTGGCACTCATCCATGATGCGGAGAAAGTCGGGGTCCAGGTGCCCCAGCAGCGGCGCGGTCATGGCGCGGACCACCCGCGGGTGCGCGCCGCTCGGGCCCGGGCCCATCAGGATTCGTTGTGGTGGGTCGAAAACCGGTGTCGTGCTCATGGGCCCACATCCTACCGCCTCAGAGGCAAACCGGCCTCCGAGCCTTCGCCTATACTGGACACATGGCTACCAAAACGCGGCTAAGCCTCGAAGAGTTCCTTGCCCTCCCCGAAACCGAGCCGCCCAGCGAATACTTCGACGGGGAGGTCGTACAAAAAGTGTCCCCCAATATCCCCCATAGTGCGCTTGCCGCATGGCTAGCCTCGCGGTTCCTCGAATGGTCGGCTCGTCAAGAGCCCTGTCTGGTCGGCGTCGAAGGCCGCCACGTGTCCCGCTCCCACAACAAGGCCTACCTTCCGGACGTCCACGTAACGAAGCGAAGCCGCCTGGTCGGGCACGAGACCGAATCCCCCATGACCGTTACGCCCGATGTGGTTGTCGAGGTGCTGTCCCCGGAGGATCGCCCCTCCGATGTCCTGCGCAAGGTCGAACTCTATCGCGAACTCGAAGTGCCGGCCTTCCTGCTGGTCGACCCGATCGAGCGCTCCATCCGCGAATACCGCGCCGGGAGCCCGTCACGCACCTACGCAGAAGGCGACAGCCTGGACCTGTCTCCCGTCCTCCCCGGCCTTGTCCTCGATCTTGCCGAACTCTTCGCCGTCATCCCGGAGCCGGGCAATCAGTCTGGCCAGCGCTAATCCTGCATCTGCTGCCACTCCAGCAACCGTGACAGGGCATTCGCCGCACGCGCGATGCTCGGATACGTGGCAATCCCCCGCCGGTAACACTGCTCCTGGAAGTAGTTCGCCTGGTCCAGCGCCTCCGGCGTCAGCGACGGCCGGATCGCCACCACCACAGGCTTGCCCGATTGCTCCTGCACCCGTGCAAGCCCTTCGGACTGTCGCTCGCCGCGCTGCCGCTGGTCGCCCATGCGCGACATGAAGCCGAATCCGAAACTCGTGTGGTAGAGAATCGCGTCGATGTTCTCCGCATCGCCTACCGGGCCCAGCGTGGCCTCGAAGCCCTTCTCCTCGAACATGCTCGTCGTGTCGATTGGATTGCGGATGCTCGTGCCGGCCTCGTGGGTCACTTTCGCCAGCGCCTCCTGGGTTTCAGGCAGGAGCGTCGGCACTTCGAGCCCTGCCGCATCCAGGTCATCGGCGGCCATAACGCTCGCGCCGCCGCCACCGCCGACCACGCAGATGCGCGGCCCGCGCAGCCGCTGCACAAACTGGAACGTCACCGCCATGTCGACGACATCGTCCAGCGACTCCACCCGCAGTACGCCAGCCTGCCTGCAGAGCCCGTCGAAAATCTCCAGCGAACCGGCCAGCGACGCCGTATGCGAGCTCGCCGCACGGGAACCCGCCTCCGTCCGCCCGCTCTTGAGGATCACGGTCGGCTTGACGCGCCCAGCCCGCCGCAGTGCGGCCGCAAGCCGTGGTCCGTCCTGGATGCCTTCCAGGTAGGCGGTAATCACCTTGGTTTCCGGATCGTCAGCCAGGTAGTCGAAGAAGTCCGCGGCCCGCAGGTCGGCGCCGTTGCCAAAGCTGATCACCTTCGAGCACCGCACGCCGCGCGGCGTCGCATACCGCACGAACTCGCCGGCGTTCATGCCCGACTGTGACACCATGCCGACCGGCCCCGGCTCCGGCGTTTGGCCCGGCATCATCGCCAGCCTGGATGCCGGCACGTAGAGCCCCATGCAGTTCGGCCCGATGATGCGGATGCCGGCTTCCTGCGCCTGCGTCACCACGGCGCGCTCCATCTCCGCCCTCCCGGCCTCTCCCGTCTCCGTGAAGCCTGCCGTGAACAGGTGCAATACCCGCACGGTCCCCTTCTTTATGCAATCCTCGAGGAGCTGCGGCACAAAACGTGCGTTCACCGACGAAATGACGTAATCCACATCCCAGGGGATGTCCGCCAGGCTTGGATAGCACTTCAACCCCCGGATTGCCGGGGCCGTCGGGTGGATCAAATAGATCGGCCCGCGGAAGCCGACCTCCTGCAGCGATTGCACGAAACCGATGCCACCAAAGCCGCCGTGCTCCTTGGCGGATACGCCCGCAATGGCGATAGATCTCGGCTGGAAAACGTACTCAAGTTCGGGCGCAGTAATGGCCGGTGCGGTCACGCCTCACTCTCCGTTCGATAGGGCAAAGGGTTAGGTTGAATCTAACAGAAGCACCCCTCACGGTCTCTGTGACCTATATCATTCAGCCGTTGACACGCTCCCAACTACGTGGCCACCATGAGTCCGTCGGGGCCCTTAGAGCCAGACCATCGATGACTATTCTCCAGCGTGCCGCCTCTATCGCCTTCATCGTGGCGCTGCCCGTGTTGCTCATGACCACGAGCGCGCGCGTCGCCCTCAGTGAGGTGCGCCTCTACGAATACAGCTTCCGGGAATACAACGCCGCAGCCACCACCGGCGTCGAACTCGCCGAACTCGACAGGGCTGCCCGCGAGATCATCCACTACTGGGAAAACGATGCCGACACGCTACGTATCGTCGTCGACCGCGGCGGCGAAGAGGTTTCCCTCTTCAACGCCCGCGAAACGCACCACATGGAAGATGTGAAATGGCTCGTGCTGCTCGTCTACCGGCTCCACGAGATTTCGCTGGCCATCGTCCTTGGCTACATCGGCGCCCGCTACCTCTGGGCTCTTGAAGCGCCAATTCGCTCGCTGGCGCGTGAAGCGCTTGCCGGCATCGGCATCGGCGTCGCGATTGTCGGTGGCCTCGGCGCGTTCGCACTGGTCGGCTTCGACGAGTTCTGGACGCGCTTCCACGAAGTTGCCTTCCGCAATGACCTCTGGCAGCTCAATCCGGCCACCGACCGCCTGATCCAGATGTTCCCCGTGCCTTTCTGGGAAGACGCAACCTATCTTGTAGCCATCGCAACCATGGCCCAGGCGGTGATCATCGCCGTGCTTGCCACGGCCTACCTGGCGTTCACGCGCGAAAAGCCGGGGCGTTCGCACGAGGAGGGCCCTTCAGCGGCTGAAACTTCTGAAGCGGAACTCCCTGCTGAGGTCGAAGCCTAGAAGCTGCCGCAGGCGCAGGCCCCGCCCGCACAGCAGCCACCGCCGCCCATCATCGGCTCATCCTCGGCCAGCGCCGTCGTCGAGCCACCCGCAACAGCGAACATCGAAATCGTCCGTTCCGCGCGGTGGCCCGCGCCGCACTTCGTCTCCGC
>SLAK01000262.1 GCA_007126855.1 Dehalococcoidia bacterium
CGAAGCCCGGAAGGCAGGACGCCGCTATCGCGCCCAGAGAATGCGCCACTCCCAGACCACGCCGCGGGCGAGCAGCAACGACCTGAGCGCCGCGACCTGGGGAAGGAGGTACAGGGAAATCCAGAAGCCACGCTCCATCAAGTGCATCAGCTGCCCGCCGACGGGCACCAGGGTGATCATGAGCCAGGGGCGGTCTTCGGCGATGTGGACGAAGTATTCACGGAAGACCTGTGGCACCGTGATCGCGAGCAGCAACGGGAAGGCTTCGCCATAGCGGGCGAAGACCGGCTCTTCACCTGCGAAAAAGCGGTAGAGATAGAAGATGACGAAGTAGTTCTCGAACAGGTTGGGGAAGGCCAGCAAGACTTCCGGGGCCCCGGTCGCTACCAGGACCCCGACACCAACCATCCGGTAGCTGAAGATGGCGATGCCGATGTTCCGCGCGATGTGGTCCTGCCAGCTAAAGGACACATAGAGCGCGATTGCCATGTAGTAGAGGTCGAGCGTCTTGTCCCAGGGCTGGTAGAAGTCGCGCTCGGCCTGGGTCCCGTGGTCCAGGTCCAAAATCCGGTAGTCCAGGAAGTCCGCGACTATTGCCAGGAGAATGCCGGGCAGCGGGCGCCTGAGGATGAGCAGCGGCACGAGCAGCCTGATGGCTGTGACGAGCGCCCATTCCGTCTCCAACAACAGCATGGCGGCCGATCCCCTGGAGCATCTCACCTGCACAGGGCTCAGGTTGATACTCACGCGGCATCATACACGCCACGGTAACACTCGCCAGACGGTCTACGCTGGCGGCAACTTCTCGGGATTCCGCAGCACCCAGAGCGCGTGCACCAGCCCGTCAGCCCCGGTGTCGGCCACAAACACGCTGCGAATGCCGCCCTGCCAGACGATGGCCGCCGCCAGGCCGTTCACCGTGACAAATTCAACGCGCTCCGGCGGTAACTTGTTGCGAATGCCGACGAGCAGGCGCGCCGCCGCCATTCGGCCACGCACCGCATTGAGCGCCGCCGGCACCTTTCCGCCGCTATCGGTCACGACCGCGGCGTCCTCGGCCAGCATCGAGGCGATATGCGACACATCGCCGGAGCCGACAGCTTCCAGGAAGCGGCGGGTGACCGCGGCATGCTGCTCGGGCGATGGGCGGAAGCGCGGCCGTCCTTCAGCAAGGCGCTTCCGTGCGCGCCGGAGATGCTGGCGGCTGCCCGCATCGGTGATCTCCAGCGCATCCGCAATTTCCGCATGGCGGAAGTCGAAAGCTTCGTGCAGCACAAACACTGCGCGCTCCAGCGGGCTCAGCCGCTCCAACAACACCATGAACCCGAAGGACAACGTTTCCCGGGCATCGGCGATGGCCTGCGGGTCGATGCCCTGCGGTGGCCGGGAGGAAAGGATTGGCTCGGGCAGCCAGGGGCCAATGTACTGTTCCCGTTGCACCCTGGCCGACCGCAGGTGGTCGAGCGAAAGCCGCGAGACGATGGTGGCGAAGTACGCCCGTGGCGACGCCGGGCCCGGGCCGGGAGCCCGCCGGGCGCGTATCCACGATTCCTGCACGATGTCCTCGGCGTCGGCCGCGCTGCCGGTCATCCGGTAGGCGATGCCGAAAAGGAAGGGGCGCAGGGCCTCGAAGTCCTCGGCTGGCAGTGCCGCGGGCGAACTCATCTGCCCCATCATATTGCCGCGGCAAGGGTGGCGTGGCCGCGCACCTGCCGCGCTGCCAGTTGCGAAGCCTCATGGGCGCTCCGCAGCGAACTCTCCGCGAGCATGGTGTTGCTCCGCACCCAGTCACCCGCCAGGTAGACGCCCGGCAGCCCGGCGCCGTCGACCGCCGGCAGGGTCCTGCCGGCCACGGGTATCGCGCATGATGCCGCGAGCGACGGAAGGAATCGATCCGTGAGGCGGAGGTCGCGCCAGCCCGGCTGCAGCCCGTCCATCATCGCCTCTAGCTCCTCCCTGACTGCACCGGGGTCAACCGCTTCATCCACGGGCAGGTACATGGCCGCGCTGAGCAGGTGCGTCCCCGGCCCGGCCAGCTTCGCGTAGGCCGAATGCACCTGGAAATAGAGCGGGCGATCCATGCCCAGTGCCAGCGTCGCGCCTGGTCGCGGAAGCCGTGCCACACCGGCGTCGAGCGTGGCTACGGTCGCCGGGATGAGCGAGCGCAGCTCCTGGGCTATGGCCGGCGGCCCGCAGCCTTCGAGCAGCTTCGCCGCGTCCTTCGGCGGCGTGGCGATGATGACGCCCGCGGCCGCGAAGGTTTCGCCGCTGGCAAGGCGGAGGCCCCAGCAACCATCTCCGGGTGCGAGCGCTTCAATGCGGGCGCCCGCCCGAAGTGTGCCGCCCTCCTGCTCCAGCCTGCGCCGCATCGCATCCGCGATCCGCCCCCATCCGCCGTCGGCATAGAGCACGCCCTTTGCACCGTCCTGGAAGTGGCGGAGGGCGATTTCGGCATCCAGCAGGTGCGGCGCGTTCGCATAGGTGCCCAGGCGGAAATAGGACTCGAGCAATGCGCGGACCTTGCCGTCGCCGCCAATTTCGCCGATCCAATCCGCCAGGGTGCGGCCTCGGAGGGATTCGGGCTTCGTCTCAAGCACAGCTTTGAAGGCAAGCCCCGCGCGGACCTTTTGCCGCGGCCCCAGGTAGCCGGAGCGCAGGATGCTGCCGGGCCCCGCCGGCAGGATATGCCGCCGCCCGCTCGAAAGCGCGATGCCTTTCGTGCCCGGCCGGCCGCCCTCCACGTGGATGCCAAGCTCCGCCAGCGCCGCTTCCGCACCGGGGTACAGCGCGTGGGGCCCGAGGTTGATGTCGAAGCCGTGCTCGTGTGTGGAGCGGGCGCGCCCGCCGGACCCGGCGCTGCGCTCGAAGACAGTGACGGGCACGCCACCACGTGCCAGGCGGATACCTGCGGCGAGCCCGGCCATGCCGCCGCCGATGATCGCGACGTTGCTGGTTGGTCGTCCTGTCATGGGTAGTCTCCTCGGTCGAACTGCAGGTAGGACGACTACCGCTGCGGAAACGTGACAGGTACACTGAATATACGACATGCATGTCGTGGCTTAACTGGTCACGGCGAAGCTCAGCTATACTGCGCCCATACCCAGGAGGTAAACGGTAAGACCGAGATGAATACTATTCGAACCACGATGTTGCTGGCGTTGCTCACGGCGCTGCTCGTGCTTGTCGGCGGCCTCGTCGGCGGCCTTGGCGGCGCTATCATCTTCCTGATCATTGCGGGTGCGATGAACTTCTTCGCGTTCTGGTACAGCGACCGCCTGGCGCTGCGCATGGCGGGCGCGAAGGAAGTCACTGAAGCAGAGGAGCCCAGGCTCTACGCGATGGTGAACGAAGTTGCCAACATGGCGAAGATGCCAATGCCCCGGCTCTACGTCATCGACAACATGACCCCGAACGCCTTCGCCACCGGCCGCAGCCCCAACAAGGCCGCGGTCGCAGTCACCGCCGGTATCCGGCACCTGCTGACCGACCGCGAGCTGCGCGCAGTCATTGGCCACGAGATGGGTCACGTGAAGAACCGCGACACGCTCACCAGCTCGATCGTCGCCACCATGGCCGGCGCCATCTCGATGATTGGCTATGTGGTCATGTTCCGCTCCTTCTTCGGTGGCAACCAGGGGCAGAACCCCATCTTGCTGCTGGTCGCCGTCCTGATCGCGCCGCTGGCCGCGGGGATGATCCAGATGGGCATCAGCCGGACCCGCGAATACGCGGCCGACAAGACCGGCGCCGATATCACGCACGATCCGCTTGCCCTCGCAAGTGCGCTCCAGAAGCTCGAACAGGGCGTCGAGCGGCGCCCCATGCCGGAAACTGGCCGCAACGAGGCTGTTTCGGCGCTCTATATCGTTCATCCCTTCCGGGGTGGCGGCATGGGCAAGCTCTTCAGCACGCACCCGCCCATCGCGGACCGCGTGAAGCGGCTCGAGGACATGGCCTACGGCCGCTAAGGCGGCAGCAGGCCCCGACAGAAAAGGCCCCGGCATTGCCGGGGCCTTTTGTTGCCCGCCGGGATGCCGGTCAGCCATTGTCGCGGCCCTTTCCCGGAGGGGAGCGGCGGCCTTGAGGAAATAGAACACATGTTCTAATCTGGGCATCACCCTTCAATCCCACTGCAACGGGTGGTCGCTCATGGAATCGCCAGACAATGTCCTGCAACTCCCGGCACGGTCCGACGCCCTGCCCGAACACACCGACTACCGCGACACGGGCTGCGACCTCTATCCCTCGTGTCTCCACTGCCCGCTGGTGCGCTGCCGCTACGAAGATCCCGGCGGCGCCGCGGCCATCCTGCGCGTTGGGCGCGACGCCAGCATCACCCGCCTCGCCTTCGACGAAGGCATGAGCGTCGATGAGCTTGCCGCCACCTTCGGCCTTTCGCGCCGCACCATCTTTCGCGTGCTCCGGGGCTCCCGGCAGGGGAAACATCGCCCGCAGCGGCGCACCTAGCGGGCTGGAAGCTTGCCATCCGGGGGACGTTTTGGGGTTAGTCCCTACTCTACCGTGCCGACAATCACCATAAGATGTGCGGTGAATATCCTTCGCCGTCGCAGCCGTGAGCAGAGGACGGGACGGTTGGTTTAATGAGGGCGTTGCTTCTTCACCCCGGAGAGCAGGAACGGCAGCGGTTCGCCGGGCTGCTTGGCGCTGAGGGATTCGAAGTCTCGGCGTTCGAGGATGGGCCCGGCGCCGCGGCAGCCGTGTCGCAGGACAACGTCCGGCTGATCGTCGCGGGCGGGCCGGACGCTGTGCGGTTCGTGAGCGACCTGCGGGAGCGCCACGGCCAGGGACACCTGCCGGTGCTTGGCATCGGCCGCGACCGGGAAGCCGAGGCGCTCCTGCTTGCCGGCGCTGATGAGGTGGTGGGCGCGTCCGCGCCCGCCGCGCTCATCGCTCACCGCCTTCGGCGCGTGGTATGCGCCGAAGTGTCTGCTCCGGGCGCCGCAACCGTTCCCAATGCCCGCCTGCTCCAGGAAATTGCCCGCGCCAATGCAGAGCTGCTCACCGGCGACGATGTCCACGCTGCCATCGAGGGCGCCCTGGGAATCATCGGCGCAGCGGTGGACGTCGACCGCGCATACTTGTTCCAGAATCACCCGCATCCCGTATCCGGCGAACTGGCCATGAGCCAGCGCGTCGAATGGGCGCGTTTGCCGGAGATGGCTGAAATCGACAACGCCGACATCAAAGACCTGCTCTACCACGAACGTGGGCTCGGCCACTGGCTGCCGGCCTTTTGGGCGGGCGAACCGGTGCAGGGCGTGGTGCGTGAACTTACCGCCGCCGAACGGGCCATCCTGGAGCCGCAGGGCATCCTGTCTTTCATCGTCCTGCCCATCCATGTTCACGATGAGTTCTGGGGCTTCATCGGCCTCGACGACTGCCGCACTGAACGCCGCTGGAGCGCCGCTGAAGAAGCGGCCCTGCGGCTCACCGCCGTTGGCATTGGCCGCGCACTCGAACGCCAGCGGGCGATGGAAGCGCTTCAGCGCAGCGAGGAGCGCTACCGCAGCCTGGTCGAACAGACGAGCGATGTTGTCTACCGGCACGACCTGGAGGGGCGCTACACGGAGGTGAACGAAGCGGGCGCAAGCCTGCTCGGCTACACGGCCGAGGAGTTCTGCCAGCTCAGCTACGAAGACGTGGTGCATCCCGACTCGAAGCCGCACGTCGACGACCGCTTGAACCACAAACTGGCCGGCGAGACCCCTTCGACGCGCTATGAGCTGGACGTGCGCCGCAAGGATGGCTCCGTCCTCCGTATGGAAAGCAATACACGGGTGGTCTATGAGGGTGGCGAGCCCGTCGCGGTCGAAGGCGTCGCGCGCGACATCACAGCGCGGAAACTGACGCAAGAGCGGCTTAACCAGAAGCTCCATGAGTCCGAGGCTCTGTACGCCTTTAGTGAGCGGGTGCGTATGGCAGCCAGCGTGCAAGAAGTATGCGAAGCCGCGGTGGAGACCCTCGTTGCGGTTTGCGGCACCACGCGGGCCTCGGTCCGCCTCGTCGGCGAGAGCCCGGAACAACTCCTCTTCGCCGCCAGCACAGGCGTCTCGGCAGAATACCGCGCAGCGGTCGAGCCACTTGAGCGGCGGCCGGTTGAGGTGAGGACTTCCGGTCCATATGTCCTCCAGGACATCGCGGAGTTTTGCGACCTGGCTTCGCTCCAGCAGCCCATGCTCAACGAAGGCATCCGCAGCCTGGTTGGCGTGCCGATGATCTCAAGCGATACAGGCGAAGAAGTGGGGCGCTGTACCGCTTACTATGCCGAACCCGACCAGGGCACGCCGGAGCGTGTGCGCCTGGCTGAAACGGTCGCTTCGACTGCGGCGCTGGCCATCAATCGCATCCGTGCCACCGAATCCGTGCAGGCGAGCGAGTCCCGTTTCCGCACCATGTTCGAAGCCGCGCCCGAAGCGGTCGCGATTATCCGGCTCTGCGACGGCGTCATCGTTGACGTCAATCGGCGCTTCTACGACTTCGCCGGGTACCCGGCGGAGGAGTTCATCGGCAAGTACTGGCGGGACATCGCCCTCTTCCCTTCAGCCGAATTGATGCAAGAGCTCAGCGAAGCTGTCCGCAGCAATCCCGGCGGTCTCACGCGCGAAGTACCATACCAGCACCAGAACGGCGAACTGCGCGAGTGCATGCTCGACATCGCAACGATTGAACTCGGCGGCGATGCATGCGCCATGGCCATCGCCCGCGACATCACGGAGCGAAAGCAGCAGGAGCGCGAGCGCGCCCGTCTCGCGGCTATCGTCGAATCCACCGACGCCGCCGTCATCACCTGCGACCCGGACGGCTTCATCCGCTCGGCCAACGCCGCCACCAGGACAGTGTATGGGTACTCGCCAGAAGAGCTCATCGGCCAGCACATCCGGGTCATGATCCCCCCGGACATGCGGGACGAGACACGCGCCTTCCACCAGGCGGTGGAGACGGACAAGCCAATGACGACGGAGACCGTGCGCCTGGCTGCCGATGGCCGCAGGGTCGATGTCACGGTCTCTCTCTTCCCCGTCTACGACGAAGACGGGACGGTGATTTCCTACGCTTCGATCGCCAGGGACATCACCGAGCGCAAGCGCCAGGAGGCGGATCTTGCCCGCCTGGCCGCCATTTTCGAATCGGCCGACGCCGCCACCCTGGCCTACAGCCCGGACGCCACCATTGTCGCCGCAAATCGCGCCGCCGAACGGCTCTACGGCTATGGCGTCGAGGAGCTTGTCGGCGCGCCGCTGGAACTCCTTATCCCGGAGGAGCAGCAAGAGCAAGCCCGCGGGGTATTCTACGAGGTCCTGCACGACGGGCGCGTGGACACCTTCGAACGCGAGCGGGTGCGCGCAGATGGCTCGCGCGTCGAAGTCATGCTGTCCGTGTTCCCGGTGCGCGATCCCCAGGGAACCATCATCGGCGTCGCATCCTCGGCACACGACGTCACCGAGAAGAAGCAGCAGCAGCGCCAGCTCGCCCGCCTCGCTGCTATCGTCGAATCGTCCGATGACGCTATCTATGTGTCGAACCCGGTGAGTGGCCAACCGCTGGTCTGGAACCGCGCCGCCGAACAGCTCTTCGGATATTCGAAGGATGAGATCGCCCGGCACGGCGTCTGGCATATCGTGCCGGACGACGACCTGGAGCTGACACAGGCCATCGCGCGGAAGTCGCTCGCAGGAGAGCTGGTGCCCGCACGGCAGACGGTGCGGCTCGATAAACACGGCAACCGTATCGACGTTTCGCTCTCCGTGTTCCCCGTCTGGGGCGAAGACGGCGAGCTCGTTGGCGGCGGCGCCATCGCCCGCGATATCCGTGCTCAGAAGGCTGCGGAAGCAGCGCTGCAGGAAGCACGCGAACGGTTGCGCGTGATCGCGCAGAATTCCCCCCTCGCGCTCTTCGAAGTCGATGCCGAAGGGATCATCACCTTCTATGAAGGCCGCGGCCTGGGCCGCGCCGGTTTCGACTCGGCGAAGCTGGTGGGCCGTCCCGTCTCAGAGACAGCGCGCGACAACCCGGATGTCGTGGAAAATGCCCGCCGGGCACTGAGCGGCGAAGCTTTCGCCAGCATTGCCTGGATCGGCCCCCACGCCTATGAGACGCACCACACCCCAACCCGCGATGCAGAGGGGAATGTCACCGGCTTCTTCGGCGTCACCCTCGATATCACCGACCGCATGCGTGCGGAGCAGGCTCGCCGCGACGCGGAAGCATTAGTCGCCAACGTCACGGGCAACATGCCTGTCGTGCTGTTGGCGATTGATGCGAACGGCCACTTCGTGTTCCTGGATGGTCAACCGCTTGAGTCCATTGGGATAAGCCGGGACGCGTTTATCGGGCGCCACTTCACCGAGCTGGCGCCCCGGGCTGCGAACGCCCTGGGAACCTGGGAGCGTGCCATGGCGGGTGAGGTGGTCCATACGCAGCTTCGGCTCAATGGCCGCCACTTTGAGCTCGCGTTCAACCCCTGGCGAGACGCAAACGGCGATATCGCGGGCATCATTGGCGCCGCCCTCGACATCACCGAGCGGAAAGAAGCGGAACGTGCCCGGCGCCTGGCCGAACAACGGCTCCAGCAAGTGGCTGCTGCCGCGCCTGTCCTGCTCTTTTCGCTCGACCCCGCCGGGATGGTTACCTTCGCCGACGGAGCGCTCGCCAGGCGCATCAGGCAGCTTACCGGCCGCTCATTCGATGCCTCGCTCCTCGAAATCTACGCCGATTTCCCGGAAGTGTCCGAACCCATTCGCCGTTCGCTGGCCGGTGAAGCCTCCACCTCCCGCATCAGCTTCCGCGATCTCACGCTGGAAATGCGCCTCACCCCGGTGCGCGATGCGGACGGTAGGGTTTCCGACGTCGTCGGCATCATCCTGGACATCAGCGACCGTGCCCACGCGGAGGAAGCGCTGCGCCAGGCACAGAAGCTCGAAAGCCTGGCCGTCCTGGCGGGCGGCATCGCCCACGATTTCAACAACCTGCTCGTGGGCATCCTGGGCAACGCGGGCCTGGCCCTGGCCGAATTGAAGGAGGATTCGCCGGCGCGCGAAACCCTGGAGGACATCGAAACGGCCGGACGCCGCGCCGCTGAGCTGGCTCGCCAGATGCTCGCCTACTCGGGCCGGGGCAGGCTGGTCATGCAACCCATCGACCTCTCCGCGGTCGTGCGCGAAATGCACCAGTTGCTTCGCGCCTATACGCACTCGGCCGTGACGCACTTCGAACTCGCCGATGACCTCCCGGCGGTCGAGGCCGACGCCACGCAAATCCGCCAGGTCGTCATGAACCTGGTCATCAATGCAGCCGACGCTATCGAGGAGCAAGACGGTGTTATCTCCGTCCGTACGGGCCTGATGTACGCGAGCGAGGACTACCTGGCTTCGACCTACCTCCCCGAGGGCCAGCAGCCCGGCGACTACGTCTATCTCGATGTGGCAGACACCGGCAAGGGCATGACGCCGGAGACGCTGGAACGCATCTTCGACCCCTTCTTCACCACCAAGTTCACCGGCAAGGGCCTCGGCCTGGCCGCGGTGCTCGGCATCGTGCGCGGCCATCGCGGCGCGATAAAAGTCGAAAGCACGCCCGGCGAAGGCACCACCTTCCGCCTGCTCCTGCCCGTCTCCGAAGCCGCCCCAACGGTTGAGCCAACCGCCGGAGCGCCGTCGGAGTACTGGCGGGGTTCGGGCCTCATCCTGCTGGTCGACGACGAAGAGCCAGTGCGGATGGTTGCTGCACGCGCCCTTCGCTCCTTTGGCTTCGAGGTGGTCACGGCCGCGGACGGCGCCGAGGCAGAAGAGCACTTTGCCCGAGAGCCGCAGGCCTTCGTTGCCGCGCTCCTCGACGTGACGATGCCGCGCATGGGCGGGCACGCGCTCATGGAGCGCCTCCACGAACTGCGATCGGATGTGCCCATCGTGCTCATGAGCGGCTACCACGAACACGAATCCATCGACTCCACTGCGGAGAAAGGGCGCGTCGCCTTCGTCCAGAAGCCCTTCAGTCTCGGCGCCCTGCGCGAGGCCTTGCGCGAGGTGATCGAAGCGGCGGGCTGAATCTGCGGCGCCCTGCGCTATACTGCCTGCATGGCGGCCGAAGAGCGCATCGTCGCTCCCGCGCTCACCGAGGACGACAGCGGCGAAAGCCGGCTCCGTCCGCGCACCCTCGGCGAATTCCCGGGCCAGGACCGCATCAAGCGCAACCTGGAGATCGCTGTCGAGGCGGCGCGCAAGCGCGGCGAAGCCCTGGACCACCTGCTCTTCTATGGCCCGCCCGGCCTCGGCAAGACCACGCTGGCCAACATCATCGCCAACGAAACGGGCGTGAGTATCCGCGTCACCAGCGGGCCTGCCATCGAGCGCCCCGGCGACCTGGCGGCCATCCTCACCAACCTGCAAGAACACGACATTCTCTTCATCGACGAAATCCACCGCCTTTCGCGAGTGGTCGAGGAGATCCTTTACCCGGCCATGGAGGATTTCGCGCTCGACCTGGTCATTGGCAAAGGGCCCGGCGCGCGCTCGGTGCGGCTTTCGCTGCCGCGCTTCACGCTGGTCGGCGCAACAACGCGCTACGCGCTGGTCAGCGCACCCCTGCGCGACCGCTTTGGCTCGGTCTTCCGGCTGGAGTTCTACGATGCGGAGACGCTGGCGGCGATCCTCGGCCGCTCGGCGAGCATCCTGGGCGCCGAAATCCATGACGACGCCGCGCTCGAGATCGCGCGCCGCTCCCGGGGCACCCCCCGCATCGCCAACCGCCTGCTGCGGCGCGTCCGCGACTACGCGGAGGTCCACGGCACCGGCGTGCTGACGCTGGATGCCGCGCAGGCAGCGCTGGCCATGCTCGATGTTGATGACCTGGGCCTCGACGACACCGACCGCGCGGTGATCCGCTGCATCATCGAGAAGTTCGAGGGTGGCCCTGTCGGCCTGGACACCATCGCCGCTTCCATCAGCGAGGAAGCGGACACCGTCATGGATGTCTACGAGCCCTTCCTGCTCCAGTGCGGCTTCCTGCAGCGCACGCCCCGCGGCCGCGTGGCCACCGCCGGCGCCTATACGCACCTGGGCTACGAGACGCCGCGCAATACCGCCGCACAGCAGCCCGGCCTCTGGAACCCGCCCGCGGAGACGCCGGACGGCGCTGACGAATAAGCCTCAGGCTTCGAACTCTTCACCGCAGCAGGCGGATGCCCGCCGCAGCGGCCAGCGGCACGAAGTCGGCATCGAAGCTGAGCAGGCCCTGGCAGCGGAGTTGCGCGGCCACCAGCGTGTTCGCGTGGTCGACGATCGACGCGCCGTGGTCGTCCCAGGCGAGGAAGCGTTGCAGGGCTTCCTGCTCCACCTCCGGGTCGACGGCCACCACGCGGGAATTGGCCAGCGCATCGCGGAAGAGCAGCTGGGTGGCGCCGGGCTTGCGCCGGCGGGCTACCGCCAGCGCCTCATAGAGAGTCCAGGTGGTCGTTACGAGCTCGATGCGCCCGCCTCGCAGCTCCCGCATCACCCGGCGCAGCTCCGGCGCCCACTGGTCGTTGCTGACCGCTTTGGCGACCCAGGCGGAGGCATCGATGAAGACGCGCATCAGCGCGCATCATACTCTGCCTCCTCCTCGGCCACATAGCGCCAGCCCTGGGGGCTGAGCTCCCGGCGCGGCTGCCCGTAGAGCTGGTGCTTGATGTCGGAGGCATCTTCGCTCCCGGGCTCGTCGGCGATGGCGTCCAGCTCGGCCTGGAACTGGTCCCAGCGCTCCCAGTCGAGCGGACGCGCTTCGGCGGGCGCGGCATCGCCCGCCCCCGCCCGTTCCAGGTATTCGGCCACGGCGGCCTGGATGATGCTTTTCATGGGTATCCCCTCCTGCGCAGCCTGTACCTTCAGCCGGCGGTAGAGTTCAGGTTCATCGAACACGACGGTCAGCCGGGCGCTCATAGAAGCCTCCTGTGCGTTCGCACATTAGCATATCGTCGCCCGCTCCACAAGCGCTGGTCGTCCGGCTGCGGGGTGTTGAGCGCTCGGGGTACGCGCCCCATGATGGAAGGTGAGCGCTACCCGCACCCCACTGCCTATGCACACCATTTCCACGCTTGCCAACGGCCTGACCATCGTCACCGCGGAACTGCCGCACACGCACTCCGCGACCGTCAGCATCTATGTCGGCGCGGGCAGCCGTTACGAGACCGACGAGGAAGCGGGACTCTCGCACTTCCTCGAACACATGCTCTTCAAGGGCGCCTCCCGGCGGAAGACCGCGAGAGAGATCTCCGAGGCCATCGAAACCTTCGGCGGCACACACAACGCCGCCACCGACCGCGAGGTCACCGTCTACTACGCCAAGGTGCCGCACACGGCGACATTCGAAGCCTTGGACATCCTCTGCGACATGGTGCGCGACCCCGTGATGGATGGCCGCGAGCTGGAAAAAGAGCGGCACGTCATCCTGGAGGAGCTCGCGGGCATCGAAGACAGCCCCGAGGAGATCGCCGGCATCCTGGTCGACGAGACGCTCTGGCCCCAGCAGCCGCTGGGGCGCAACATCGGCGGCACTCCGGCCAGCGTCCGCGCCATCTCCCGCGACGCGGTAACCCGTTATTTCGCCGGCCAGCACGTGCCTTCGAACATGGTCGTCTCCGTCGCCGGGAATATCGAATCCGGCGCGGTCGTCGAGGCCGTTGACCGATGGCTGGGGGACATGCCCGGCCGCGAGCCCGGCTCCTGGTATCCCGCCGTCGGCCGCAACGGCCAGCCCCGCATCGCCGTGCGCGACAAGCACACCGAGCAGGCGCATCTCTGCATCAGCTACCCCACGGTCTCGCTGTCGCACCCCGACCGCTTCGCCGTCGACCTGCTCAGCGCGCTTCTGGGCGAGGGCATGTCGAGCCGCCTCTTCCTGGAACTACGCGAAGAGCGCGCGCTGGTCTATGACATCCACACCTACCCGAGCGAATACCGCGACGCCGGTGCGCTCACCGTCTATGCCGGTTGCGAACCGGAAGACGCCCGCCTCACCACCGAAATCGCACTGACCGAAATTGAGAAGGCGCTCAACACCCTCACCGAAGCCGAGCTGGAAAAGGCGAAGCATATGGCCCTCGGGCGCATCCAGCTCCGCATGGAAGACACGCGCGCCGTCGCCGGCTGGCAGGGCTCCCAGCAATTGCTCCTTGGCCGCGTCCTCACCGTCGAGGAGGTCGCTGAGCAGCTCAACAGCATCACCCTGGACGACCTCCGCCGCGTCGGAAACGAATACCTCGCCCCCTCGCGCGCGGTCATCGCCGCCGTGGGGCCATTCGACGGCGGCGCTGCGTTCGATGGCCTGATCTGATGGCCCGCCGCCTCTCATTTTTCGGTGCACCACGGAAGGACTTTCACGCCGGTGGCGCCCACATCGCAGTCTTTGTCGTGCCGGTCTTCGAAGGCCGCCTCGTCGCCTTCGATGTGCAAGCGCCGGGTGTCGAAGGCCGCTTCCTCCCCTGGACGGTGCTGGCCTTCGGCGGCAACCCCTATGCCGATGCCTCGCTGCTGATGGACGACTGGTGCCAGGGCGCGCTCGCGTCGCTGCGCCTGGTCGACGTCATCGGCGAGCGGCGCGCTGAAGGCAGCCACGAACTGGCCATCGTCTTCCGCGCCGAGCTGACCGCCGCCCCGGCAGGGGACGCCCACCGCACGCCGGTGCACCTCTCCCCGGAGGATCTCGAATCGATCAACGACTTCGCGCCGGCCGATCTGCAGCGCTGGGTCGAAGCGGGCGAGCAGCCACAACCCGGCCCGCCGATCCCGCCACCGGCAGACAAGGATGACGGCCCGAAGCTGGTCTTTTAAGCCTCGGGGTTCGCCGCCCAGACGCCCACACGCTCGAAAGTCGCAGGTACATCGACCACGATGACATGGAAGCCTGCCTGGCCTTCCAGCTGCACCGTGTGCGGGCCAGCGGCTTTGGCCGCGTCGCCTGCGCGCACTTCCTCCCCGTCGATGGAGCCGAGGCCGTCGATCACGTAGATGTATGCGGCCTGGCCACCGGACAGCTCGTGGGATGCGCTTTCGCCTTCGTCCAGGATGCCAATGAATGCGCTCGCGTCCTGGTGGACGTGGACCACGCCGTCGCCACCTTTGCCGAGCACCTGCCGCAACCGGCCGCGAAAGTCCTCCTGCCGGAACTGGCGCTGTTCGACGCCAGGCTCCAGTGATGGCGTGTCCGGGAGGATCCAGAACTGCAGGAAGCGCAGCGGATGGTCGGTCGAAGCGTTCTGCTCCGAATGGCGCGCGCCTGAGCCCAGCGTCATGCGCTGTACGCCACCGGGCTCCAGCACACCGCCACCGCCCCCGGCGTCGTCTTCGTGCCGGAAGCTTCCCTCCACCACGTAGGTGATGCCCTCGACATCGGCGTGCGGATGCATCGGCCAGACCGCGCCCGGCACCAGCCGGTCGTCGTTGAAGACGCGCAACGGGCCCAGACCCATCTGTTCCGGGTCGCGGTAGTGGGCGAAAGAAAAGTGCCAGCGCGCATCGAACCAGCCGCCCTGTTCGTGATGGATCTCGTCAGCCTTGCGGATTGCGAGCACGACCGCGCCCCCTGTGGTGCCGATTTGCCGGCCGGCGCCGGCTGCGGCTATGGCCCGTAGGCTTCTCGATCGTACTGGAGCATCATGCGCTGCGCATTGAAGAACGAACCGTTCAGCGCGATGGCCGAGCGCATCACCTCTGCGTAGGCCTCGGGCTGGCGGTAAAACAGTGGCAGCACCGTCAGCTCCAGCTTGTTGTAGAGCGCGTCGGCGTCGGCCTCATCGCTGGCGGGGTTCCAATCACGGCCGATGGCCCAGCCTGTGACGCCTTCCACGTGGCCTTCGATCCACCAGCCATCCAGGGTGCTCAGGCTGGGCACGCCGTTCATCGCCGCCTTCATCCCGCTCGTGCCCGAGGCCTCCAGCGGCCGCTGCGGGTTGTTCAGCCAGAGGTCCGCGCCGGGCACGATCATCCCGGCCGTTTCCATGTTGTAGTTCTCCAGGTAGACCACAGGGATGCTCTCGCCCAGCTCTCGTGCCGCACCGTGCACCTGCCGGATAAGGCCCTTGGCCATCTCGTCGGCCGGGTGCGCCTTCCCGGCGACCACTACCTGGATCGGGCCCGCGACGCGGTTGATCGTCCGCAGGCGCTCCAGGTCGCGGAAGAGCAGCTCGGGCCGTTTATAGCTGGCCGCTCTCCGGGCGAAGGCGATGGTCATCACCCCGGGGTCGAGCGAGACGCCCGTCTCCCGGCGCACATAGTCGAGCAGCCGTGTCTTCGATGCCGCGTGCGTCCGGCGCAGCTCCGCAAGCGGGATGCCAATCGCGTGGCGAAAGGCGAAGGGCACCAGCCGCCAGCCGGGGATGTAGTGGTCGAACAGTTCTTTCATTGGCGGTGCTACCCAGGTCTCCGAGTGCACCCCGTTCGTGATCTCGTTGATGCGGAAACCGGGGAACATCTCGCGCGACACCTGGCCGTGGCGGAAGGCCACCGCATTGGACCAGCGCGAAAGCAGCAGCGCCAGCCGCGTCATGTTGAGCCGGTAGTCGCGGATCACATGGCAGGCTTCCAGCAGGCGCACCATGCGGTCGCCAAGGTTGTCACGCACCATGGACAGGTCGAACTGGTCGTGCCCGGCCGCGACCGGCGTGTGCGTGGTGAATACGCATTGCCGGCGCACAGCTTCGATGGCGCTCTCGTCCACCTGTTCCGCCTGGCATCCGGAGAGCGCCTCTTCCAGCAGTGCCATGGTCAGCAGCGCCGAGTGCCCTTCGTTCATGTGGAAGGCGCGGACCTCGCTGTAGCCCAGCGCCCGCAGCATTTTCACGCCGCCCACGCCCAGCACCAGCTCCTGGCCGAGCCGGTAGCGAAGGTCGCCGCCATAGAGGTGGTCGGTCAACGCCTGCTGCTCGGGGCCGTTCTCCGGCAGCCGTGTGTCCAGCAGGTAGACCTGTACCGGTGCGCCGTTGGCTCCCGGGACCACGGTCTTCCAGGCGCCGATGGCAACGCGCGTGCCGTGCAGCTCGACGCTCACCGTCGGTTCGACGCGCTCCAGGCTGCTCTCAGGCTCCCACTCCTCGTCGCTCTCCGATTGCTGGCCATGCTCATCGAGCTGCTGGCGGAAGTAGCCCTTCCGGTGTGCGAGCGTGACGGCCACCATCGGCAGCCCCATGTCGGCGGCGGCGCGGATCGAGTCGCCCGCGAGCACGCCAAGGCCGCCGCTGTATGTCGGCATGTCGCTTTCCAGCCCGATCTCCATGCTGAAGTACGCGACCGGGGGCTGGGGCAATCTAGGTGTAGTCATCTATGCCTGCTCCCGTGAAACCAGTTTCCGGGGAAATTCTCGCTCCCCGGCGGCGCATCGCGGCCGGGCTGCTGCCACCCCGCTGCGCCTTCCCTCCAACTTACGGGCATTCCTGCTACATGGTATTCACCGCGGCTGGCGCTTGACTCACCCCGGCTTTACTCCGGCCTGGAGGCTTTCTTTCCGACGCGCCCATCGCGGCAGCCGTAGTGCCGAAATTGTGACGGCCGGCACAGAACTTGACGGCCGGCTCCGCTGCAGTGAGATCTGTATCCTCAACTCCCCCGACACGAAGGAGGTTCTTCATGAACGCAAAGGTCGCGGTCATCCTGCAGGCCGGCACCGAAACACACGAGGGGCTCGCGCGGGCCCTCCACGCGCTCCTCTATACCCGCGAACTCCGCGAACGCGGCGGCGACGCCCGCATTGTCTTCGACGGCGCGGGCACCGGCTGGCTCGCGCGTTTCCGCAATCCCGACGACGACTCAACGAAGCGGCTCGCAGCCCTCTTCCAGGGCCTCAAGGACGACGGGCTGGTTTACGAAGTTTGCGACTTCTGCTCCGGCGCCTTCCAGGTCAGGGAGCAGCTCACCGACGAGCCCATGAGCGGCAAGTACATGGACCACCCAAGCATCGCCGACCTGGTCGATGAGGGCTACCACATCTGGATCCTGTAAGCTTGCCGGCGCCGTGCTGGCGTTCCCCCCCGGGCCGCCAGCGCTAGGTGTCCTGGTGGCCCGGCCGGTTGTCCCCGCTCCCAGGGCCGGGCCACCTCCCCTCCGACAACCACTGGCGTCTCATCCCAAAGACTGGAACCATAGCGCCATGCCGAAGTTCATCAAACTTGCCGACGAATCCGAGCTCTCCCGCCTTCTCGATGAGTCCCACCAGCGCCCCGTCGTGCTCTTTCTTCACGACGAATTCTGTGCCATGAGCTCCATGGCCTACGACGAGATGCTCGAACTCGACGGCGAGATCGCACTTGTCGACGTCACCGTCCAGCACGACGTGAAGCGCGCCGTCGAATCCCGCACCGGCGTGAAGCACCAGTC
>SLAK01000050.1 GCA_007126855.1 Dehalococcoidia bacterium
CAGAAGCCGACCCGGCGGCGCGCCCACCTGCGCTTGCTCGAACGGGGAGTGCCGCGCGAGGGCTACCGCGTGGTGGACGAAGGCGGCGAACCCGCCGGTACGTTGACAAGCGGCGCCTTCAGCCCCACGCTGCGCGCTGGCATCGCGATGGCCTATCTTCCTACACAACTGGCGGCGGTCGGCACGCGCCTGGCGGTCGAAATCCGCGAGCGCGCCGTAGCGGCGGAAGTTGTGCGCCGGCCTTTCTACCGGCGAGAAGAATTCAGCAAGGACGGCGAGTGACATGGACTTTCCCTCAGACCTTTCGTACACGCCTGAGGACGAATGGGTGCGCGTGGAAGATGGCGAGGCGTCAATCGGCATCACCGGCTATGCGCAGGACCAGCTCGGCGACATCGTTTTCGTCGATCTCCCAGAACCGGGGCGCACCTTCTCGAAAGGGGAGACCTTCGGCGTCATCGAGTCGGTGAAGGCCGTGTCCGACCTTTTCATGCCGCTTTCGGGCGAGGTTATCGCGCGAAACGAACGGCTGGCGGACGAACCTGAGCTGGTGAATGAGTCGCCGTACGAGGACGGATGGATGATCCGCGTCCGAATCGGCAATGCCGACGAGCTCGACGCGCTCCTGAGCGCCGACGCCTACCGCGACCAGCTTCCCGAAGACTGAACGAGGAGCAGCAATGACCGATGATCCCGGCGGCGCGCCGACGCCGTACATCCCGAACACGGGGGCAGACCAGGCCATCATGCTGGAGCGCCTGGGGCTCGAACGCGTCGAGCAGCTATTCGACCAGCTCCCCGCGCAGTACCGCGACCCGGAAATCGAGCTGCCCCGGCGGCTCTCCGAGGCGGAGCTTGTTGGCGCCATGCGCCGGCGCGCCGCGGCCAACCGGGACGGCGACAGGCCATCGTTCCTCGGCGCCGGCGCCTACCGGCGATTCGTGCCGGCGGTGGTGCAACACCTGGTATCGCGGTCCGAGTTTGTGACCTCCTACACGCCATACCAGCCGGAGATAAGCCAGGGCACGCTGCAGGCGGCGTTCGAATACCAGTCGGTCGTCTGCGAACTGACCGGCATGGATGTCTCGAACACAGGGATGTACGACGCGGCCAGCGCGACGGCTGAGGCGTGCTTGCTCGCGGCGCGTGTTACAAAGCGCCAGGCCGTCGCGGTGTTGGAACCGCTGCATCCGCACACACTGGAAGTCATCCGCGCCTACGGCGCCGGAAGCGACCTGCGGGTCGATGTCGTGACCTCGGCTGCGGAGCTGAGCGAGGAGCACGCGTGCCTGGTGGCGCAGCAGCCGGACTTCCTGGGGCGCATCCGCGACGTCGAGCCGCTGGCACGCGCTGCACACGACGCAGGAGCGTTGTGTGTCGTAGCAGCCGACCCCTTTGCCCTGGGGGTGCTCCGGGCGCCGGGAGACGCGGGCGCGGACATCGTGACGGGTGAAGGGCGCGACCTGGCCGGCCCGCTGAATTTCGGTGGCCCGTCGCTGGGACTCTTCGCGGCGCGCAACCATTTCCTGCGGCAGATGCCCGGCCGTATCGTCGGGCGCACTAAAGAGTTGCACGGCGCTGATGGCCGCGAGCCAAGGACCGGCTATGTGCTGACCTTGCAGGCGCGGGAGCAGTTCATCCGGCGGTCGCGCGCCACCTCGAACTTTTCGACCGGGCAGGCCCTTGTGGCGCTGGCTTTCACGATTGCGGTGCAGGCGCTTGGCCCGGTTGGGCTGCGGTGCTCGGCGGAGCTGTGCTACCAGCGAGCCCATCACGCGGCAGCGCGTATCGATGCGCTGCCCGGGTTCACGGTGCGCGACACCGGGCCGTGGTTCCAGGAGTTCCTTGTTGCCGGGCCGCTGCCACCGGAAGAGCTTTCGCTGCGGCTTGCCGAGCGCGGCATCCAGGCAGGGCTTGATGTGTCCGGCCGGCCCGAACCGGAAACGGATGGTGCGCTCCTCTTCTGTGTGACGGAAGCCACACCCGACGAGCACATCGATGCGCTGGTGCAGGCGCTCAGTGACATAAGCGAAGGGCGGCACGCATGACGAGCAAGAGCGACCGCGAGGACATCGGCGCGCGCCTGAGCTTTGACCGGAGTGTTTCGGGCCGGCGCGCCGTGGATACACCCGAATGGGACGGTCCGCGCGCGGAGCCGCTGCCGGAAGGACTGACACGCGGCGGGCTGCGCCTGCCCGAGCTGAGCCAGGGGCAGCTCGTCCGCTACTACACGGCGCTTTCGCACCTGAACTTCGGCGTGGACTCCGGCACCTACCCGCTCGGCTCCTGCACGATGAAGTACAACCCGAAGGTGAACGACGAAGTCGCCGGGCTGCCGGGCTTCGCCGGCGTCCACCCGCTTGCGCCGGAGGTCGAGGTCCAGGGCACGCTCGAGGTGCTGTTCGAGCTGCAGGAGATGCTCGGGGCCATTACAGGCCTTCCGGCTGTGAGTTTGGCGCCTGCCGCCGGCGCGCAGGGCGAGCTGGCCGGGATGCTGATGGTGAAGAAAGTGCTCCAGGAGCGCGGCGAGGGCGAGCGGCGCCGGGTCATCGTCCCGGACAGCGCCCACGGGACGAACCCCGCCAGTGCGGCCATGGTCGGCTTCACCGTCACCGAAATCCCGAGCGGGCCTGGAGGCTCGATGGATCCTGCCGCCCTCGAGCGCGAGCTGGACGACACGGTCGCAGCGCTGATGGTCACGCTGCCGAACACGCTCGGGCTCTGGGAGCGCGACATCGAGCGGGTCGTTCGGCTGGTGCACGACAACGGTTCGTACGTCTACGGCGACGGCGCGAACCTGAACCCGCTGCTCGGGCGCATCCGCTTTGGCGACCTCGGCTTCGATGTGGTGCACCTGAACCTGCACAAGACCTTCAGCACGCCCCACGGTGGCGGTGGCCCCGGCGCGGGGCCCGTCTGCGCGACACCGGAGCTCGCGGCGTACCTTCCGGCGCCGGTCATCGTCCCGGCTGCCGTCGACGATGAGGTGCGATTCCGCCTGGCCCGGCCAACCAGCTCCATCGGCCGGCTCCAGCAGTTCCACGGGAATATCGGCGTGCTGCTGCGCGCCTACGCCTATATCCGCACGCTGGGCCTGGACGGCCTCCGGGCAACGTCGGGCGCCGCGGTGCTCAACGCTAACTACCTGCGTTCGCTGCTGGAGGAGCACTACGCGCTCCCCTATCCGGGCACGGTGATGCACGAAGCGGTGTTCTCGGGTGCACGGCAGCGGCGCAAGCACGGTGTCCGCACCTACGACATCGCCAAGCGCCTCATCGACTATGGATTCCATCCGCCCACGGTCTATTTCCCGCTGATTGTCGAAGAAGCGCTGATGATCGAGCCGACCGAGACCGAAGCCCGGGAGGACATCGAAGCATTCGCTGCCACCATGGCCGCGATAGCCGAAGAAGCGGCGCAAGACCCGGATGTCCTGCACAACGCGCCGCATACCGCGCCAATCAGTCGCCTCGATGAGGCGACAGCGGCGCGGCGCCCGGAGCTGCGCTGGTGGCCCGGGGAGCAGGCACGCGAGGAATAACGGTGGTGAGGAGTGGCAATGGGCCCGGACCCTGCCGCGGCACGAGCCGGCCGTGCTCAGACCGCAGCCAGCAGCGGGTGTTTCGTCGACCTGTACTGGCTGCCCGTGGGGGCAGGGGCACCGTCCCGCATGCGGGACTGGAGCCTTGCTGTGTGGGAAGGTGCCTCGGCGTTTCTTGGCCGCCGGCGCCGTGGAGCCCTCTATCACGCCGCGCTCAAGATGCGTCTCGATAGCGGCGTGACATACACGGTGGAGTTAACACCGGTGTTCATCGGCGAACCTGCGGCGCCGGCCATGACCGGCCCGGTTGGTTTCAGGAGCGCCGACCGGTTGCGCATCTTCCGCTACCAGCTTCGGTGTCTTGAGGCGGAAGCACTGCCGGACGAAGAATGGGTCGTCGGGAGCCCAATCCGGCTTTCTACTGACTGCCAGGCCGGTCCGAGGCTGCTGAGCCTTGCGCCAACGGTCCCACCCCACTCGTGGGGCCGCCGGGTCCGCGGCACCAGCGAGATGTGGACGTCAGCGTCCGTGATTTCCTGGTTGCTCATGCGCGCCGGGATCGACGCCCGCGCGATACCGGTCCCTGCCGGCGGGCGAGCACCGGGATGGCAGGCAGGCCTGGAGCTGGCAGCGTTGCAAGGATGGGCGGATGCTGCCGGCGGCGCTGAGGCAGAGGTATGAGCCTCCGATGCTGCTGGCCCGGCTTCCCGCTGTCCGCAGCATCTGAATGGTAGGCTGGTGACGATGAATGGTGACCCGGTTGGGAGTGAGGAAGACCGGCTGGTCCAACGCTTGCTGGCCATAGGCCGCGATTGTGCCGCGCGCTTGCCCGAGCCATACCGCTCCATCGACCATGGCCGTCTGCTTTACGACAGCCGAGGACTGCCTGGAGCCGATAATTTCACCCGGACAGATGTGGGGCCGGCGGAACAGACCGAGGACGAACGGCAGTAGCTTGATGCTCCCAGCGCGGCCGCGCCGCTCCTAATCCAGGTAGTCTTTCAGCTTCCGGCTGCGGCTCGGGTGACGGAGCTTGCGGAGCGCCTTGGCTTCTATCTGCCTTATACGCTCGCGGGTCACGCCGAACTCCCGGCCGACTTCCTCCAGGGTGCGGCTGCGGCCGTCTTCCAGGCCGAACCGGAGCTGGAGGACGCGCCGTTCGCGGCTGGTAAGGCTGGCCAGCACGTCTTCGACCTGTTCGCGGAGGAGCTGCTGGCTGGCCGCGTCGGCCGGCGCGAGCGCGCCCTGGTCTTCGATGAAGTCGCCAAGGTGGCTGTCTTCCTCTTCGCCGATCGGCGTTTCAAGCGATACGGGCTCCTGGGAGACTTTCTGGATCTCGCGGATGCGCTCCGGGCTGAAGGCGATGTTGTTGTCGAGCTTCCCGCCTTCGGTCATCCCGCGGGCGATCTCGTCGCTGGTCGGCTCGCGGCCGTATTCCTGCACCAGGCGGCGGCTGACGCGAACCAGCTTGTTGATCGTCTCCACCATGTGGACCGGGATGCGGATGGTGCGCGCCTGGTCGGCGATCGCGCGAGTGATGGCCTGGCGGATCCACCATGTGGCATAGGTGGAAAACTTGTAGCCCTTGCGGTAGTCGAACTTTTCGACGGCGCGGATGAGCCCGATGTTGCCTTCCTGGATGAGGTCCAGCAGCGACATGCCGCGGCCGATGTACTTCTTGGCCACCGACACGACCAGCCGCAGGTTGGCCTCCGTCAGTCGCTTCTCGGCCTTCATGCCGTTGTGTTCGAGCGTATCGAAATGGTAGCGGAGCTTGTCCTCGAGCGGCGAGAGCTTCTCGACGAGCCCGTCGACGGGTGGGAGCAGCTCGTCTTCGCCGCCGGCTTCTTCGCCCATCTGGCGGACCAGGTCGTCGGTCAGGATGTGGGTGATGGTGGAGAGGGCGACGATCTTGCCGTGGGCCTCTTCTTCCTCGATCTTGAGCTTCTCGCAGACGTAGGCCCGGAAGTTCAGGTCCATTTCGCCGTCGATGAGGCCCCGGAACTGGGGGTCGCCAATCACTTCTGACGGCTGGAGCTTTTTCAGCTTGCGGCTTTCTGGGTCGCGCCAGGACGGGGGCTTTTCGGCTTCCTGCTCATCGCTGGCCCGCTTCGCCATGATCTTCTCGTAGTCGTCGACGAAGGCTTTGGCCGTGTCGTGGACCTTGAGCAGCGAAGACCACTGTTTCAGGAGTTCGACGGCGATGCGGGTGGACGAAGGCGGGTGACCATAGGCCTGGACATAGTCCGCCTTGATCTCCTGGATGTGGTTGCCTTCCTCCATCTGGCGGGCCAGGTGCTTTTCGTCGCTGGCGGTGAGCAGGTAGACTTTGCCGATTTCCCGGAGGTACATGCGCACCGGGTCATCGATGCCCTCCGTCTCCTCGGTCAGGAGCGGGACGTCCTCGACCTCTTCCTCTTCGTCTTCGTCGACCTTCAGGGCGGCGGGCTCTGCGTCTTCGGTGGCGGCTTCGGTTTCCTCTTCTTCGTCTTCGTCGTCGCTGTCTTTCCGTTCGTCGAATTCGCCGCTGGAGAGGCGGCTGAGCACGCTGCCTATCATGTCGTCTGCGCTGGTCTGGGGCAGGGCGTCAGCCAGGGTCTCGTCGCTCATAAGGAGTGTTGGCCCTCCGTCGTATTGGCGCACCGGCAGGCCAGCTGACTGGCAGACTGCGCCTTGTCCATCATGACAAGTCCCCGTCAAGGAGGCAACGAAAAGTTTCGTTACTGTCCCGGGGATGTCGCGAAACGCTCCGCATGGGGTGGTGCACCTGGTTGATCGTTGGAGTGGGGATGGTGGGCGATACTGGACTCGAACCAGTGACCTCGTCGGTGTGAACGACGCGCTCTAACCATCTGAGCTAACCGCCCATCGTTCCGGAAGATGGTACGCCCGAGTGGATTCGAACCACTGGCCTCTACCTCCGCAGGGTAGCGCTCTATCCACTGAGCTACGGGCGCATCACTTTCGTTTGGTGCCGAAGGTGAGATTTGAACTCACACGCCCCGAAGGACACTACGCCCTGAACGTAGCGCGTCTGCCATTCCGCCACTTCGGCACTACGATCATTATCACCACGGTCCCCCGCCGGGGCAACCGCGCTTATTCGTAGAAGGGAATCGGCTCGGCGGTCTCCGAGTAATTGTTCAAGTTCCCGCTGGGCAATTCGCGTCCCGGGAAGAAGCGGCCCTTGTGCAACTGGTCGAGGAACTGCTCGGTCGTTTCGATCTGCTCTTCGAAAACGCAGGCGAAATAGCCGATGCCCTGGCGCGAATGGGCATCGGAGCCGGCAGTGCCGGGCTTGCCAAGAATCTTGGCCACCTGCAGCGCGAAGTAGTTCTCCCGCGGGGTATTGCAACCATTCAAGACTTCGATGCCGTGGACCAGCTCAAAGACCGGCAATTTCGCCGCTTCTTCCGGCGTCAGGTTGAAGGGTTCCTTACCTTCGCGCTTGAAGTGGACCGGGTCGAAGAAGTGCCGGAAGGGGTGGGCGACCGAAAGGAAGGCGCCCTGCTCGTCGGCGATTTCGCGCAGTTTGCGCAGGTGGCGGATACCGGGCGCATAACCGTTGAGGCCGATGGCGATGATGTGGCCCATGTCGGTGGAGACTTCCATGCCGTTCGACACGAACATGTGCGGGTGCTTCTGGCGGAAGGGCCCCAGGTCCCAGGATTCCCACATCCGGTCGTGTTCGGTGATGTTTACTCCGGTGAGACCGACGCGTGTCGCTTCTTCGATCAGGTCGTCGGGGTCGAGCATGGAGTCGGATGCACCCTTGGTGGTATGCAGGTGCATGTCGATGATGGTGCCGGGCACACGGCGCCTCCGCAGGGATAGGTTCTGGTGTATCGGGGGTACTCAGCGAGTATAGATCACCACTGGGCCTCGAGCACCGGCAGCATCCAGCCAAAGGCCAGCGCGAACAGCGCGCCCATCCCCAGCCACAACCACCAGTGCCGCGCCCATAGCGCCACCAGCACCGGCACCGGGAGGACACCGACCACCACCATCGCCGCGGCGAAGCCGATGTTCTTCGTCCCCATGGCGGCGGGGCCGTCGGCGAAACCGGCTACTTCGTATATCGACCCGATGACCAGGCCGATGAGCGGCCAGAGGAGCGACGCGCCGACGAACACCGGGACGGCCACCAGCCCCCGCGGCACTTCGGGGTCGAGGATGCGGTCAATCAGGCCGGTGGTCCCCGGCCGCGTGATGAGGTAGGTGATGGCGATGGTGGTGAAAATCGCCATCGTGTAGCCGGCGGCGAACCCGGCGATTACCGCGCCCATTGGCTCCTCGCCGTGTGCGTGGTGATAATGCGGCAACCGTGCAGGCCCCGCGCTGCAGCGGCAATCGCCTCGCCCCTCCCGGCCTCGCCGATCCAGAACAGAGTGGGCCCTGCCCCGGCGAGCCGTACCTCAGCGCCGATCGCCTTCGTGATGGCGGCGCGGAGTTCTCCCAGGCCGGGGAATACGTCGAAAGCGACCCGCTCGAAGGAATTCCAGAGCTCGTCCGTGGTGAGACGGCCGGGGTGGCGCTGGAGAAAGCGGGAGGAGCGCTCTCCGCTGTCGTAGGGGAGCTGCCCGGCGGCGCGGAAGAGGGCCGCAGTCTTGGCTTCCACCGTCGCTTCCGGGACGAAGAGCACGACGTCGTGGGAGGGCAGGTCGTCGAGCTGCCGGACGCGTTCGCCGCGGCCTTCAGCAAGCGCGGTGCCGCCGAGGAGGAAGAAGGCCTCGTCGCTGCCGATGCGGTTCGCCGCTTCGAAGAGCATGTCGTCGGGCGTATCCGGCCATTCTCGCTGGAGCAGGCGGAGCACCGTGGCCGCGTTCGATGCGCCGCCCCCGAGCCCTGCGGCAGCCGGGACGTGCTTTTCGATGTAGATAGCCTTTGGCGGTACTCCCCCGCCACGGAGCGTTGCCAGTTCTGCCATGGCGCGCCAGGCCAGGTTCGATTCGTCCGCCGGGACGCCGGCAGCGCATGGCCCGTCCACGCTGATGATTGGCGCGGCGCTGTCGCGGAGGACGACGCGGTCGGCGAGCTCCAGCGTCTGCAGCACGGTGCGGAGTTCGTGGTAGCCGTCCGGGCGCTTCCCCAGGATGTCGAGCACCAGGTTGATCTTGGCCGGGGCTGGGGCGGTGAGCTCAGTCATCGGTGGTGCGGGTGACCTGGAGCAGGCGGCGCCAGTCATCGATCGTGAGGCGCTCCGGCCGGAGTGTGGGGTCGATACCCACGGCTTCGAGGACCTCGCGCGCTGTGCCCTCCGGCACCATCGTGCTGCGGTCGAGGGCGTTGCGGAGCTGTTTGCGCGGGTTTTTGAAGGTTCTGGAGACGAGCGTGAAGAACGCGTCGATGTCTTCCGCCGGGACCAGGGGCTGGTGGCGCGGCGTGATCCGGACCACGGCGGAGACGACCTTGGGCGGCGGGTCGAAGGCCTCAGGAGGCACGGTGAACAGCACCTCGGCCGCAGCGTAGACCTGGATGCCGATCGAGAGCAGCGAATAGGCCCCGGGCGGCGCGGCGATCTCCTCCGCGACTTCGCGCTGGACCATCACGACCATGTCCCGCGGCTGCGGCGGGTGTTCCAGGAAGCGCCGGATAATGGGGTTTGCAGCGAAGTACGGCAGATTGCCCGCCACGCGATAGCCGGCATAGCCGCTCACCATCTCGCCGATGTCGGCGTCGCGCGCGTCCGCCTGGATAATCTGCACGTGCTCGATGCCGCGGAAGCGGTTGCGGCAGTGCCGGACCATGCGTTCGTCCACTTCCAGCGCCAGGATGTGGCGGTAGCGTTCCGCCAGGGCTGCGGTGAGCTGCCCGGTGCCGGGACCGATCTCGATAACAAGCTCGTCGTCTGCCGCGCCCACGGCATGGGCAATCCGGTCGAGGATGGACTGGTCGAGGAGGAAGTGCTGGCCGAGCGATTTGCGGGCGGCCGGGGATGAGGATCGGCTCACGGTGGTGCTCTACGCCCCTGGCAGGGGTCTTCTAATCGAGGATATAGATATCCAGGGTCTTTGTGCCCCAGGGGTTGTTGCCCGCGCTTTCCGGGAAGCCCAGGTCGACGTGGTACCCGCGCACGCCCCCGCCGACGTCGGCAGCCAGGCAGGTGCCATAGCCGGGGATATACATCCAGGTACCGAGCGGGATGTAGTTCGGGTCGGTCGCGCAGATGCCCTTGTCCAGCTTCACCCCGGTTGCGGTGATGCCAAACCAGGGGTCGTCGCGTTCCTTGCCGCCGTGGGTGGCGTTGTACCAGGTGGCCAGGACGGTGACCTTCTTGCGGTATTCGCCGCTAAAGTCAGGTGAATCCACGCTCGAAGGCACTGGTGGCTGGCCCGGCTGGCGCTGCACGCCGCTGATGAAGCGCGTCGGTTCGGGCTCCCGCTCCACGCGCGCGCTGCCGGATACCACTTCTCGGGCTATCTCCTCGCCGTTGCGGTAGGTCACCCGGTGGGTCACCACGCGGACGCCCGGCGTGCCCTGCACCACTCGTGTTTCGCCCGACGGGATCTGCGGGTCGGTCTCGTAGACGGTCTGCGGCGGGATCGATTCTTCGACGTCTTCTTCGACGACGATGGTGCGGTCGATCGTGATCGCCATGCCCTCGCTAACGGGCGTCTCGGGCGATGGAGTGACGCTGTCTTCGGGGCCGAGTTCGATATCGAGGACCCGGAGGATGCCGCCAACGGTGTCGGCCTGCGTGTACATCGTGCGTTCGGCGCCATCGAGGGTGATTTCAACGGAGCGGGCCTTGGCGAGCTGGATGGTTTCGCCGCTGCCGATGGCTGCGTCGAGCCCGGGGCTGACCAGGTCGCCTTCTCGCACGATGATGCCCATGTCGTCGAGCACGCCGCGGACCGTCTCGGCCGCGGAATGGATCTCGATGCGGACCGTGTCGATGAGCACGCTGACGGGGCGTGCGCGGACGACGGTGATAACCGGCGTCGTGTCGCCGTAGACTGCCAGCAGTTCGCCGGCAGGCGCAGCCATCGCGAAGGTGGCTGGCCGGGGCGCATGGCTCAGTGGCGCCCGTTCGGTCGCCGCGGAGCCATTCACCAGGATGACGTCGCCCTTGTTGAGTTCGATGCCGGCTGCGGCGAGCGCGCCGGACACCGTGGAGGCATGGGTGTTGACGGCGAGGATCTGCCCGTCGACCTCGATGTTGACCGTCTTAGCGCGGTGGATGGCGATGCTGGACTGGTTGCCGCCGCGCGCGTACTGGACGCGGTCGCTGGGGTTGAGCCTGATCGAAGCGGCATCGAGCGCCTCGGCGCGAGGGTTCAGCGTGGTGGTCACCTGTACGGAGCGGCCGTCGTTGAGGACCGTAACCTCCTGCTGGGGAAAAGCGCGAAACGCGACCACCGCCAGGAACACGACGACGATGACCGCGGCGACATGCTGCCGCCCGCGGAAGTATCCGGGGCTGATGCTTTGCTCGTGATCGCGGACGAACGCCTCGACCGCTTCCACACGGCGGTGGTGCTGTGGGTTTCGCATTGCTTGCGCCAACGCTACTCCTCAGTCCAGTGACGCCGCGGGGGTGGCGTTCGATGCACATGATCGGTGACCGTGCACCTGTTGTCGAACTGGGTCCCGAGCTTGCTCCACGTGGGGCAACTCTGGCCCGGTTGGCTGCGGCACCCGAAGCGGCCCACTTATGGCTGCTTCCTTCCGGACCTGACCAGGTTCGTGGTGCTCCGTCGCGCAGGACCGGACCATCAACGCCGCCCGCACGGGTGCAGTCCCCGAGGCTCCAGCCCTCGAACAGGAATTCGACCCCGCTATAGCGGATTGCGGGTTCAGGGCACCGCTAGCTCCCCGTCTAGCACGGCCACACCTCACAGTAGGCACAAATGTTCGACCGGGTCAATGTCCTGCGCGGCTGTTATTCGCCGTTTTGCTTAGCCTGTACGACAAGCAGTACTTTCCCCGCGGTGACGCGGTCCCCCGCCTTCACGCTCAGGTCCGTGATGGTCCCGTCAGCCGGCGCGCGCATCTCGTTGTTCATCTTCATCGATTCGATGATGAGCACGACATCGCCCGCGGCCACCTGGTCGCCCTCCTTGCAGAGGACTTCGACGATCGAACCGGTCATCGGCGCCTGGATGCGGTGGGCGCCGGCCTTCGCCTCCTTGCGCCGGTCACGCTGGGCGAGCGCCGGCCGCCAGCGCTCCACGGTGTAATCGAAGATGTGGCGGCCAACCGTGACGATCGCGCCACCGCGCCTGCGTTCCAGGTAGAGCTCCGTCGGCTCGTCGTCCAGCATGAGCAAGAACAGCCCGGAGTCGCCCACCCGGTCCAGGTGGGCGCGCTTCCAGGTGTCGGCGCCTTCCTTGCGGACGCGCACACCGTCGGCGTCGCGTTCGAACTCCAGCGCGACGTCGGACTCTTCGCTGTGGATTAGATACTTTTCGGCCATCGTCCCATTCCTGTGCGCAGCGCGTCGCGGGTCATTCGCTCTTTCCACGCGCTCGGCGCCGGCATCAGTTTTCCATTGCCCGCCGGTGCGGCGGTTTCGACCTGCTCGGGCGTCCCGTTGGCATCGCCGGTGACCAACAGCAGCGCGGCGATTGCGGCGGCTTCTTCCTGCTGGGCGAGCGGCTCGGCCACTTCGACGCCGTGGCGGTCCAGGAATTCCGTATCGAATTTCCCTTCGCGGAACTCGGGACGCTGAAGGACCTGCAGCAAATAAGGGATGTTCGTGGCCACGCCGACCACGCGCATCTCGGTGAGTGCCCGGCGCATCCGTTCCAGGGCGCCGTCGCGGGTGCGGCCCCATGCGGTGACCTTCGCCAGCAGCGAGTCGTAATACGGCGTGATCTCCATGCCGTCGAAGAGCGCGCTTTCGACCCGGATGCCGGGGCCCGCCGGCTCGCGGGCGAACACGACCCGCCCGACGGAGGGCAGGAAGTTGTTGAACGGGTCCTCGGCCACGATGCGGCACTCGATTGCCCAGCCACGCGTCAGCAGCTCCGTTTCGTCATAGGCGAGCGGCTCGCCGGCGGCGACCAGGATGGCGTCCTTCACCAGGTCCACGCCGGTGGTGATTTCGGTGACGGGATGTTCCACCTGCAGGCGGGTGTTCATCTCGAGGAAGAAGAATTGCCGGTCCTCGGTGAGGAGGAACTCGACGGTGCCGACGTTGTGGTAGTCGGCGGCGCGGGCAATTTTGGTGGCGGCTCGCGTGATAGCGCGCCGCAAATCCTTGTCCAGCGCGACCGAGGGGCATTCTTCGATGAGCTTCTGGTGGCGCCGCTGGATGGAGCATTCCCGTTCGCCCAGGTGGACCACATTGCCATGGTGGTCGGCAATGACCTGCACCTCGATGTGGCGTACCGGGCTCAAATTTCGCTCGATGTAGATGGTCGGGTTGCCGAAGGCCGCCTGCGCTTCCTGGATGGACTGCGCGGCCAGGCGCCGGACCTCTCCTTCGGAGCGCGCCAGGCGGATGCCCCGGCCGCCGCCACCCGCGGCGGCCTTGATCATCACCGGGTAGCCCACGTCGTTAGCGATCTGGGTGGCATCATCAATGGTCTGCACTTCGGTGCTCCCGGGCACCACCGGGACGCCGATGGATTCGGCCAGCGCGCGCGCCTGGAGCTTGTCGCCCAGTGTGCGCATGGACTGCGGCGTTGGCCCGATGAAGGTGAGCCCGGCAGCGTTGACGGCCTCAGCGAAGAGTGAATTTTCGGCCAGGAAGCCATAGCCGGGGTGGATTGCTTCCGCGCCGCAGTCTTTGGCGACCTGCAGGATACGGTCGATATTGAGGTAGCTCTGCCTCGCGTCGGCCGGGCCGATCAGGTGCGCTTCGTCCGCATAGCGGACATGGGGGGAAAGACGGTCGACTTCCGAGTAGACGGCGACCGAGCGTATCCCCAGGTCCCGGCAGGCCCGCACGATACGCAGCGCAATCTCTCCCCGGTTGGCGACCAGGACTTTATTGAACATCGATACTTCTCAAGGTTGCGTATATGGCCGCAAGCATACGGGGTTGGTGGGCTCGTTGGCCAATAGGGGGAATCGATAGCGCGCCGGCACAGTAGTCTGCCGCTCATGGCCCGTCTACTCTGATAGGTGTGGACGACCACGCACTGCGTGTCCTGGAGTTTGGCAAGGTTCTTGAGCTGGTGGCGGCAGAGACCGCCTTCGCGCTCGGGCGCGAGCGTGTTCGTGCGCTGAAGCCCGCCCTTGATGCCGGCGAGGTCTACGAGCGGCAGGCCACCACCGCCGAGATGCGCTACCTCCGCCAGGCGGGCATCGAAGTTTCTTTCGGCGGCGCGCGGGATATCCAGCCCACGCTGCAGGCGGCCTCCATCGGGCAGGTGCTCGACCCCGGGACACTGCTCGAAGCCGCGAACGCCCTGAACGCCTGCATCCGCGCACGGCGCACGCTCGAACGCGTCCGCGACCGCGTGCCGCGCCTTGCGGCAATCGCCGACCGCGTCGGCGACTTCTACCTCTTCACCGACTCGGTCGAAGCGGCCATTAGCGACCGTGGCGAAGTGAACGACGATGCCAGCGAGGTGCTGGCAACTACACGTCGGGAACTCCGCCTGGCGCAATCGCGGCTGGAGCAGCGCGCGCAGGGAGCGCTCCGCGACGCCATCCGCCGCGGCATCGTCCAGGATGCTCTGCTCACCGAGCGGAACGGCCGGAAGGTCATCCCTGTGCGCGCGGAGATGCGCAACCAGCTCACCGGCATCGTCCACGACGTGTCGTCCAGCGGGGCGACCGTGTTCATCGAGCCCATGGGCGTGGTCGAAACCGGCAACGAGGTCCGCGAACTGCAACTTGCCGAGGAGCGCGAAGTCCGAAGGGTGCTTCAGCGCCTCACAGATACGCTGGGAAGCCTGGCGGAGGACGCCGCCATCGCACTACACGCGCTGGCGGAACTGGACGAGCTTTCGGCCAAGGCGAAATACGGTGAGCGCGCCGAATCCGAACTGCCTGCGCCCGGCGGGGATACGGCCTGGCTGCGCACGAGCGGCGCCACGCGGATCGTCCGGGCCCGCCACCCGCTGCTTGGCGGCGACGTGGTGCCGATCGACTTTGATGTCGGCGGCGAATACCAGGGCGTGCTCATCACCGGGCCGAACACCGGCGGCAAGACCGTCGCGCTCAAGACCCTCGGCCTGCTCACGCTCATGGCGCAGGCCGGCATCCCGGTTCCGTGCGACCGCGGGAGCAGCTTCCATGTGTACAGGCGCGTGCACGCCGACATCGGCGACGAGCAGTCCATCGAACAGTCGCTCTCCACCTTCTCCTCACACATGCGCAACATCATCGGCATCCTCGAAGAGGCCGGGCCGGATACCCTCGTGCTCCTGGACGAGCTCGGCGCCGGCACCGACCCCACCGAGGGCGCCGCCCTGGCCCGCGCCATCGTCGAGACGCTCCTGGAGCGGGGAGCGACCCTGGTCGCCACCACGCACCACGGCGAGCTCAAGGTCTTCGCCCACAGCGATCCACGGTTGCGCAACGCGAATGTCGAGTTCGATGTCGCCTCCCTGCGGCCCACCTACCGGTTGACCATCGGGCTGCCGGGCCAGTCGAACGCGCTGGCCATCGCCCGCCAGCTCGGACTCGACGCCGAGGTCCTGGAACGTGCCGAGCGCGAGCTCTCGCCGGAGCACTTCGAGATGGAGAAGATGCTCGAAGAAATCCGCCAGGAGCGCGCCGCCGCCGCCGAGGAGCACAGGCGGGAGGCTGCGGCACGAAGCACGGTGGAAGAATTGCGGCGCGAACTGGCAGAACGCCGGGAGAGCGCCGACGAAGAGCGTGCAGCCATCCTGGAAGACGCGCACCGCGAGGCCGAGCGTGAGCTGGCGGCGATCCGCCGCGAAGTGGAATCTCTGAAGCGCCGGCAGGCGCGGTCAGCCTTCGATGTCCGGGTCGCCGACGAGACGCTGAAGGAACTGGACGAGCGCGTCGGCACCATGCGGGCTCGCGCCAGGCCGCCAAGGCGGGCACGGGAAGAGGAGCCGGTTGTACGCGAGCTTGAGCCGGGCGACCGCATCCACGTTCGCGACATCCCGCAGGAGGGCGAGGTGATTGGCCCGCTGCGCGAGGATGGGCGCGTTGAGGTGCAATTCGGGGGCCTTCGCATGAAGGTGGGTGTCGACCGCATCACCGATGTGCAGGCGCCGGCCGGCGGCGAGCGGGTGAGGTTGCCCGAGCAGAACGGGTCGGCCCCCGGCGAAATCGACCTGCGCGGCCAGCGCGCCGAGGAAGCGGTGCTGCGCTGCGATTCCTATCTGGACGAGGCCTTCCGGGCCGGAATGCCCTATGTGCGTATCATTCACGGCAAGGGCACCGGCGCGCTGCGGTCGGCGATTCGCGAATCGCTCTCTTCGAATCCGCTGGTGCGCAGTTTTGAACCCGGAAAACAAGACGAAGGCGGCGACGGTGTAACCATCGCCGTGCTGGCGGGCTGACATGGCGAGGGAGAAGCCGTTGCAGGGCGGATTCGCGTTCGGCGCAGATGAGCCGTTGCCCGCGGACGCGCCGCTTGCCGCACGCATGCGGCCCCGGCACATCGACGAGATTGTCGGCCAGGAACAGGTGACCGGCCCCGGCACGCTCCTCCGCCGCTCCATCGAGGCAGGGCGCCTGCCGTCGGTCGTCCTCTGGGGACCGCCGGGCTGCGGGAAGACGACGCTGGCGCGGGTGATTGCCAACGACGTCGAAGCCGAGTTCGAGAGTGTTTCGGCCGTCGGGTCTGGCGTGGGCGAGCTGCGCCAGGTCATCGCCGGTGCGAAGGCGCGCCAGCACGCCGGCAAGCGCACCGTGCTCTTCATCGACGAGATTCACCGCTTCAACAAGGCTCAGCAGGACGTCGTCCTCCCGCACGTCGAGGACGGGACGGTGACGCTCATCGGCGCCACCACGGAGAACCCGTCCTTCGAGGTCATTGCCCCGCTCCTGAGCCGCGTGCGGGTCATCCGGCTGCAGCCGCTTGCGGAAGAGGACCTTGCCCGGCTGGTCGGCCGCGCCCTTGAGGACGGGGAGCGCGGCCTGGGCGCTCTTGGGCTCGACGTCGAACCCGAGGCGCGTGATTCGCTGGTCGCCGGCGCCGGGGGCGACGCCCGTGCCGCACTGACCGTGCTTGAGCTTGCTGCGGAAATGGCGCGGGCGCAGGGCGGGCAGGTGATCGGCGTCAGCCACGTTCGGCAGGCCATGCAGGATCGCCGTCCCTACTACGACCGCGCAGGCGACCGCCATTACGACACCGTTTCTGCCTTCATCAAGTCCGTGCGCGGCTCCGACCCTGACGCAGCGCTCTACTGGCTGGCGCGGATGCTCGAGGCCGGCGAGGATCCACTGTTCGTTGTCCGCCGGATGGTGATTCTTGCCGCGGAAGACGTCGGCCTGGCCGACCCGCAGGCACTCTCGGTCGCCACCGCCTGCCAGCAGGCCGTGCACTTTGTCGGCCTGCCCGAGGGCTACCTGCCGATGGCGGAATGCGCGGTCTACCTGGCGCTGGCGCCGAAGAGCAACAGCGCCTACGCCGCGTACCTGAAGGCGAAGGAAGCTGCCGAAGCGACATCCGACGCGCCGGTGCCGATGCACCTGCGGAACGCGCCAACCGGACTGATGAAGGCCTTCGGCTACGGCAAAGGCTACCGTTACGCCCATGACGAGCCCGATCACGTGGCGCGGGATGAGACCTACATGCCGGACGAAGCCCTGGCCCGGG
>SLAK01000092.1 GCA_007126855.1 Dehalococcoidia bacterium
ATCGCCAGCGCCGCCGCTTCGGCTGCCGGACTGCCGCGCATCATAGAGATACCCTAGCCCCCGCCGGTGCTCCGCTAAAGCGCGGGGTTATGAAGCTTGGGTATCGTCGCACAGAGCCAGCTCAGCCGCTCGTGCGAAAGCTCCTAGGTCTGCCAGGCGAGCGCCATATCACATCAGCAGCGATGCTGCGCTGAGCGCGAGCTAGCGCGAAGCCTTTGAATCCCCGGTCGACGCCGCGGCGAGGCGCTCGCGCGTCTTCGGTCCGATAACCAGCACCGGCACATGCGCGCGCCGCACGACTTCCTCCGCCACGCTGCCCAGGATGGCATGGCCAAGTCCGGTGCGCCCGTGCGTCCCCATGGCGATGAAGGCCACATCGCTTTTGTCAGCCGCGCGCACAATAGCCCCGGCCACGTCATCGTCCCACTCGACAACCGGCTGCGCCGGCGCCCCCGGCAGGTAGTGCTCGGCCACCTTCGACAAGTACGCTTCCGCATCGATCCGGGCGCGTTCCAGCGCTTGCTCGCGCGTTTCTGCCATCCTTTGCTGCGGCTCTTCAAGCGAAATCAGGTGGCCTCCCATCGTCCCTTTGGGTGTCAGGGTGTGATGGTATTCACCAGACCGCGTCTGCTTGATGTCCTCCGGGTGGATGACCATTGTCAGGACGATATCTGCCCGGCTCTCCAGTGCCCACTCGGCGACCGCCGCCGCCGCGCTTTCGCCAATCTCGCTTCCGTCCAGGGTAATCAGTACACGCATGCCCGTTCCTCCAGTGCATGGGAGTTTACTGAATCTTGGGTGCAGATTCCCAGTCTGCCAGTGGCCGTGGTGTCCCTTTTTGCCCGCCGTCTGGCCCTGCGGCGCCGAACCCGCGCGATTAACGCGCATTGCCCGGGCGCCAGGAATCCCCTTACGCTGCGTTGCACTGCATTGCGCTACCTTTTCCAGGGGGTTCACATGTCCCAGGTTGTCCCGTCTCCATCCGCAATCCAATCGGCGATCGCGCTCCAGCCGCAGATTCGCGAGCAGGCGCCCGAGATCGACCAGCGCCGCGCGCTCCCTGGCGAACTCGTCGAAGCCATGCGCGAGGCCGGCCTCTTCCATGTGCTCGTGCCCGAATCCGTCGGCGGGCTCCAGTGCGACCCCGTGGTCGCGGCGCAGGTCGTCGAAGAAGTCGCGGCTGCCGATGGCTCAGCCGGCTGGTGCGTGATGATCGCCGCGCAGAACGCGGGCTTTGCTGGCTTCATGGACCAGGACCACGCACGCACAGTCTGGGGCGATGGCGGCATCGTCTGCGGCACCGCCCGCCCCATTGGCCGCGCCGAAGAGACCGCGACGCCAGAACATGGCCACGTTGTCTCCGGCCGCTGGCCCTTCGCGAGCGGGAGCTCTCACGCCGACTGGTTCGCCGCCGAAAGCGTTGTCTATGCCGGCGGCGAACCGAAGCGGGACGGCGATGGCAACGAGATCACACGGGTGACGTTGGTCCCTCGCTCGGAGGTCACCATCCACGACACGTGGCACACTACGGGCCTCCGCGGCACCGCCAGCAACGACTTCAGCGTCGATGGCGCCTTTGTGCCACACGGCCGCGGCTTCCGCATGCTCGCCGAAGAACCGCAGCATCCGTGGGAGTTCTACCAGGCGGGCCCGCTCAATTTCATCAACCACGGCGGCCATGCCCTGGGTGTCGCCCGGGGCGCGCTCGAAACGGTCGTCGGTATCGCTGCCACCAAGCCCGCATGGGGCAACCAGACCGTGCTCCGCCAGGAGCTTCGAGTGCAGAACCAGTACGCCGAGGCGCTGGCCCTGGTCGAATCCGCCCGCAGCTACCTCTACGAGACATCGCAGGCCTACTGGGAGCAGTGCCTTGCAGGCAATTTCGACGACGCGATGCAGCGCGCGAAGGTGCGCCTGGCCACCAGCCATGCGGCCACGGCCAGCGTCCGCGCGGTCGATATCCTGCACCATGCCATGGGCACAAGCGGCATCTTCACGAAAAGCCCGCTGGAGCGGCAGTTCCGCGACATCCACACGGCGGGCGCCCATGTGATGATCTCGCCGCTCACCTACGAAGCGGCCGGCCGCGTCGCGCTTGGCCTGGATGCGGAGTTCCCCTTCTTCTAAGGGCCGGGCTCGTTTGCAAAACAGAAATACCGGGCGCCGGGGCTCCTCCCGCTGGATCGCCCTGCCCGCAACGATGGAGGTATCCGGATGTATGCCGTCGTACGCCGAAATAGCTACGACCCCGAGAAACTCGCAGCTCGCGAAGATGCGATGAAGGAGTTCCAGGATCGCCACGCCGACCAGCCGGGCTATATCGGGAACCTGGTGGTCGATGCCGGCGACGGCCAGCACGTGCTGGTGACCCTGTGGAGAAGCGAAGAGGAGGCGAAAGCCGCGATTCCCCGGCTCGTCCCACACATCCAACGCCTGGTGGAGCCGGTGCTGGCGTCGCCGTCCGAGTTGATCGGCACCGGGCAGGTCATCGTCAACGACCTGGTCGAAGAGTAGTCAGCCTGGGCCGCTGGCCCTGCTGCGTGGTTCGCTACGATGGGAAGCAAAGCCTGTCCCCAATGGCGGAGGTGCGCATGGCCGGACTGAAGAAGCGCAGGCTGGGCAAAACCGGTCTCATGGTCAGCGAGCTGGGCCTCGGCGCGATGGACACGCCCCATTCGCCCGAAGCCGAGGCCACCGTCTCCGCAGCGCTCGACCTGGGCATCGACTTCATCGACAGCGCCCGCGAATACGCCGGCAGCGAACACCTGCTCGGGCAGGTCATCCGCCAGCGCGGCGGCAAAGACTTCCACATCGCCAGCAAGACCTTCAGCCACAGCATCAACGGCAGCCAGTACGACATCGACCATTCGCTCCGTGTGCTTGGCGTGGAATTCATCGACCTCTACCAGCTCCACGACATCTCCACCATGGAAGCCTGGGAGGCGGTCATGCGGGAAGACGGCGCGCTGGCCGGGCTGCAGGTCGCGCAATACCGCGGGCTCATCGGCCACATCGGCATTTCGTGCCACAGCAACGAGGTGCTCCGCGAGGCCATCACCAGTGGCGCCTTCGACACCGTGATGCTCGAATATTCCGCCTTCTTCACCGAAACCGCGCCACTGATCGAACTGGCCGCCGAGCACGATGTCGGCGTTATCGTCATGCGCCCCCTGGGCGGCTCGGGGCGCACGAGCACCATGCGCGGGCGCATCGCAGACGGTTACGATGGGCCGCTCACCCCGGCCAACCTGCTCCGCTACGTGCTGTCCAACCCGGGTGTCTCGGTCGCGATCCCAGGCGCGAGCTACCCCTCACGTATCCAGGAGAACGCCGCCACCGCATCGGGCTATGAGCCCATGGATGAAGCCGAACGGGCCAGCCTCGAGCGCGAGGCCGCCCGCTTCTACCACGACTGATCTGGCGACCGTCCGCTATTCCGCGTCCAGCCTTTCGCGCGCTTTCGGGCCGACCACCATCACCGGCGACGTGGCCTTTCGTACCACCTCTTCAGCAACGCTGCCCAGGATCACGTGGCGAAGCCCCGTCCGCCCGTGCGTGGACATCACGATCATGTCGACGCCCTGCTTCTCGGCGGTCTCGACGATCGCTTTGGGCACATCCTCGTCGAAATCCACGAGCGCGCGGACCGTGGCACCGGGAAAATGCCGCTGTGCGATGCTGTGCAGATAGGCGTCTGCGTCGGCCCGCGCTCGTTCGAGTGCCTGCCCGCGCGTTTCTGCGACACGTGCGTGCTGATCCTCGATGTTGAGCGGCTGGCCACCCATGGCGCCCTTCGGCGTGATGATGGGAAAGAAGTGACCGTCCGCTGTCGCGTGGATGTCCTCCGGATGGACAACGAGCAGCAAGCTCAGCTCGGCCTCGCCCGGCTGGAACCACTTCGACACGGCTGCGGCCGCGCGCTCGCCGATCGAGCTTCCGTCCAGTGTTATCAATATACGCATCGGGTGTTCCTCCACTTTGAATCCTGCCGCAGTGTAGACGACTTGCCGAGGGCCGGACGGGCCCGCAATGCGGGGGACAACCGGGGCCTGTGCCGCATTATCCGTCCGGGGTCCGTTCGACGTCCCCACGGAAGGCGCGTAGAACAGGCGCATGGAATTCGGCGTCTTTTTCCAGCTCCCGCGCGCACCGTCACAGGACACCGCGACCCGCTATGCCGAGACCATCGAGCAAATTGTCCTGGCCGACGAACTGGGCTTCGACACAGCCTGGCTCGCCGAGATGCACTTCATCCCTGCCTATTCCATCATGCCCTCGCCGCTGATCGTTGGCGCTGCGGCTGCCGCGAAGACCGGACGCATCCGTATCGGCATCGCCGTGGTGCTGCTGCCGCTCCACGACCCGATCCGCGCAGCAGAAGACGCGGCGACGCTGGACGTTTTGAGTGGCGGGCGCCTGGACTACGGCGTTGGCCGTGGCTCGATCGCGCCCCACTTCGCCGGGTTCAATATCCCCATGCGCGAACGGAACTCCCGCTTCGAAGAAGCCATCGACATCGTCCGTATGGCCTGGGGGCCGGAACCCGTGACCTACCACGGGCAGCACTTCCGCTATGAACACGTCAACGTCGAACCGAAGCCGTTGCAGCAACCGCACCCGCCCATCCGCCTGGCTGCCAACAGCGACGACTCCGCCGAACGCGCGGCCCGCGAAGGCTGGAGCATCATGGTCTCACCCGTCACAGCATTCCACGACGACCTGCGGAGAAGGCTGTGGGCGTACCGTTCCATCCGCGCGGGGCAAGGCACGCAGCCGCCCGCGCGCGACATCGTCTGGCTCATGCCGGTCCACGTGGCGGAAGACGGAGACCAGGCGCGGGAAGAGGCGCGCGAAAGCCTCATGGCCTACTTCCGCGTGGTCGGTGAAACGCAGATCCCCGGCTACCTGAAAGCCGGGGGCGACCCCGACCGGCTCCCGCCCGTGCTCCACCGCTACCGCCATTGTAGCTACGAGGACATCCTGCGTGACTGCGCTGCCGTTGGCAGCCCCGCCGAGGTGCGCGACAGGCTTGCTGCCATCCACCAGGAATACGGCGCCGGCCACTTTCAGACCTGGTTCAACGCGGGCGGCCTCATCCCGCGTGACAGGGTGCGCCGCTCGATGGAGCTCTTCATGGACAGGGTTGCCCC
>SLAK01000312.1 GCA_007126855.1 Dehalococcoidia bacterium
ATAGCTACCACCACTGTACGGGCTGTTCCCGATCCGAGCAAAGCCTGCTTCGGTAGTCTTATAACGAGCCTATCATAGTTCTTGACGCGCGCAAGATGAGGGAGTAGGGTTTTGGCAGAAAGCAAAATCATTCGACGGAGGCCGAAAATGCCGAACACACTGACTCGCTGGGATCCTTTCGCAGAGTTCCATTCTCTTCGGACCGCCATGGACCGCCTGTTCGACCAGGGCGCAGGGCGCGTGGGCATGGCGCGTGGTGATGAGCTGGAAGCCCGTACGCTTGGTATCGATGTCGTTGAGACCAACGACGACTACGTGGTGAAGGCAGCGATCCCTGGCATCGACCCGAAGGACGTGGACATCAGCATCCAGGACGACGTGCTGACGATTAGCGGCAAGTTCGAGGAGAAGCACGAGGAGAAGGATCAGCACTACATCCGCCAGGAGTTGAGCTATGGCGAGTTCCACCGCTCGCTGAAGCTGCCGCCCACGGTGGAAGTAGACAAGGCGAACGCGAAGTTCGAGCACGGGATGCTGGAGCTTCACCTGCCGAAGCGCCCGGAGGCCCGAGCCCGCTCGCTCAAGATCACGCCGCAGGGTGTAATTGAGGCGGAGAAGCAGGAGCAATCCGGCCAGTAAATTCCGGCGGCTGAACGCCGCTGAGATTGCGAAGCAAGGCCCATCCATCTGGATGGGCCTTTTCGTGTGCGCGACGGCGAGGGAACCGCCGCAAGCTCCGGAGCGTTTGGAATGGACAACACCCCGGGGGGAAGAAGCAGATGCCGGGTAAACAAGTTTGGTTGTTCATTGCGGGCGCCGGGCTCCTCGCGCTGGTAGTCGCGGCGTGTGGCGTGTCGAGCAGCGAGGACGATGGGGCCGTGCGCGACAGTTCGGACCCCGGCGGCGGGTTTGCGGAGGCCGCGACCGACGGAGACGCAGCGGCGCCGGATCGAGAGCCGGCACTGGGCGCGGCGCGTACGACCGAGCGCAAGATAATCTTCGAAACGTGGCTGGAGCTGGGCGTGGAAGACGTGACCGGGCGCTATCACGAGGTGGGAGACATTGCGCGGCGAGCCGGCGGCTATGTGGCTGAATCGCGGCTGGCAGCGCGGACCGCGGATGATGCGCAGCAGGACGCGCGGGTGGTGATCCGGGTGCCGAGTGCAGCGCGGGAGGCGGTGCTGCAGGAACTGCGGTCAATGGGCGGCGTGGAACCGGTATCCGAAGAGACTTCGTCGACCGAAGTGACCGAGGAATACACGGACCTGCAGAGCCGCTTGCGAAACCTGGAACGGAGCGAGCTACGGTATCTCGACCTGCTGGACCGCGCGGATTCGGTCTCTGACATCCTCGCGGTGGGCGAGCGGCTCGATTCGGTGCGGTCGCAGATCGAGCAGTTGCAGGGGCGGCTGAATGTGCTGGACGACCTGGTGGACATGGCGACGATCAGGGTGACCCTGAAGCCGCTGGCGGACGTTGAGGACGAGGATGGGGCGCCGGGCTTCCGGGAGTCGTGGCGTTCCGCGTGGGAGACGGTCGGTGACGTGGGCCGGGTGGCGCTTGCGGCATCGGCCTGGGTGACGGTGGCGGCGATCGTGTTCGCGCCGGTGGTGTTGCTGGGGGGCGGGCTGCGCTACGCGGCGCACCGGCGCACGGATGCCGCAGGGCAATAGGATGGTGAGTCCGTGACGATGGCTTTCCGCGGTGGTGCGCATACTGGGTATACGTTTCCCCGTTCTGAGGTAGTAACGTAGCATCGGCTGACGAGGCTGGGAAACGAGGCCCACAGCCAGGCAGCATGCGCACAGCGAATTACATCTTTTCGGTCACCAGCATCATTCTCGGGTTTGCCATGCTGCTCTTCATGTGGAGCCAGCGAGGCATGCCGGCGGAGTTATCAAGTCTGTTGCCGTGGGAGTGGCATATTGGCGTGGCAATCGGGGTGTTGCTGGTGATCAATGGGGTAGTGAGGTTGTGGTTTGCGCAGGATGATTGATATTGAAGGCCGGCTGGTTCTGGCCGCCGGCAGTTAGGAGCAGCAAGGGTTCATGGCGCAAGCAGGGCCCATCCTCGTCCCCATCAATGAGTCAGAAGCCAGCCTGGAGGCGCTTGCTGCAGCGGGTTCGATCGCGAAGGCACAGAAAGCGCCGGTGGTGGTGGTGCATGTGATCGAGGTGGTGCGCTCGTTGCCGGTGAACGCGGAGATGGAGTGGGAGGCGCGGCGGGGCGAACAACTGTTGCGGCAGGCGGAGGAAATTGCGAAGTCGGGCGATTTTTCGATGCGGGGCGAGCTATTGCAATCGCGGCAGGCCGGGCCGGCGATCGTGGACGAAGCGCATTCGCAGCAAGCGCAGAGCATTGTGCTGGGCCTACGGTTCCGGCGCGTGGTGGGCGACTATGAGCTGGGGCACACCACTTCGTATGTGTTGAAACATGCACGCTGCCCTGTGTGGCTTATGCGGGAAGCAGTCCGTGACTGAGCGAGCTGTCCACAGGAGGCAGGAACGGTGAAGGTGATCATCATGGGCTGCGGGCGTGTTGGGGCCAGGGTGGCGGGCATCCTGGATGAGAAGGGCCATACTGTGGTGGTGATGGACGTGCGCCCCGATGCGTTCCGGCGCCTGCCGCCGGGTTTTGGCGGCACGCGGAGCGTTGGCAACGGGATGGATGGGCCAGCGCTGGAGCGCGCGGGGATAAAGGATGCCGACGCCTTTGTGGCAGTGACGCAGGGAGACAATCGGAATTACTTCGCCAGCCAGATGGCCAAGGAGGTCTACCGGGTGCCGCGAGTGCTGTGCCGAACCTATGACCCTATCCGGGGAGAACTGTTCGCGGAGCTGGGGCTGGAGACGTTTAGCCCGACGACGATCGGGGCCAAGATCGTGCTCGACCTGCTGATGCGGGACGGCGAGGAAGCGGCGGACTGAGATGTACATCCTGATCGGTGGCGGCGGCAAGGTGGGCTACCACCTGGCGGAGGAGCTGCTCCGAGCGAACCACGAGGTGGTGATCGTGGAGCGGCATCGCGATCGGGTCAGTACGATCACGGAAGAACTGGGCGAATGCGTGATCGAAGGCGATTGCTGCGAGGTATCGACGCTGGACGCGGCGGGGATCGGCCGTGCGGACCTGGCGATAGCGGTGACCGGGGACGATGAGGACAACCTGGTGTTTTGCGAGATCGCGCGGGTGCGCGGAGCGAGCCGGGTGATTAGCCGGGTGAACAACCCGAAGAACGAGCTGCTCTTCCAGCAGCGAGGGATGGAGACAACGATTTCGGCGACGAAAGCGATCCTGGCACAGATGGAACAGGAGCTGCCGACTTCGGAGGTGATCCCGCTGCTGCAGCTCCATAGCGGGCTTGAGATGGTGGAGGTGAAGCTTTCGGACACGTCGCCGGCGGCGGACCGGACGGTATCGCAGTTGTGGTTACCGGCGGAGTCGCTCATTCTGCTGGTGGTGGATGCGGAGGGCTTGCCCCGGATCCCGGACGGCGACACGCCGCTGTCGGGCGGCGACGCGCTTGTGGTGGTGACGCGCAAGGAGAGCGTGGAACGGCTGAAAGAGGCGCTCGTGGGGGAGACGCATGGCCTTGAGACCTGAGAGCGAGCGAATACACGAGTGATGCGACTGGCGTACCTTGGACCTGCAGGCACCTTTGGCGAAGAGGCGGCAATCCGCTACGCACCGGAGGCGCGGCTCGTGCCGTTTGCCTCGCACGCCGCGGTGGCTGCTGCTGTGGAGTCGGGCGAGGCGGACGAAGGGGTGATGGCCATCGAGAATTTTCTCAATGGGTCAGTTTCGGAGACGCTGGACATTCTGATCCACGAGACGACGCTGCGGATCCAGCACGAGCTTGTCCTGCCGATCGAGCACCATCTCATCGTGCCGCGCGGGGGACGGCTGGAGGACATCAGCGTCATCTACTCGCATACGCAGGCGCTGGGGCAATGCCGGCAGTACCTGGATCGCGAGTTTCCGAACGTGCACGTGGAAGCGGCGCTTTCGACGGCGCAAGCAGTGGAGTTCGCGGTCATCCGCGGCAAAGGCGCTGCGGCGATCGGTACCGAACGTGCCGCGGAGATCTACGGCGGCGAGATCGCGGAGCGCTCTATCCAGGATTCGAACCGGAACGTGACGCGATTCGTGGTTCTGGGCCGCGGGAAGCAGCCGCCGACGGGCAAGGACCGGACGTCGATCGCGTTCACATTTCCGCAGGATCGGCCGGGCGCGCTTGCGGGCGTGTTGAACGAGTTTGCCGGGCGTTCGATCAACTGTACGAAGATCGAGAGCCGGCCGACGAGGGAAGTATTCGGGGAATATGTCTTCCTGATCGACTTCGAGGGGCACGAGGACGATGCAATTTGCCGGGAGGCGCTGGAACGCATCCGGCCGCAGTGCTCGATGCTGAAGGTTTTCGGGAGCTATCCGCGCTGGCAATAGCGCTTGCCGCGATATGACGATCTTTGCGATCATGGCACCAGGTGTGGTAATCCGTGAACGTGGCCTGGACCGGACAAAGCACGGCCCCGGCGAAACGCAGCACGGATAGGAAGTGAGTTGGAAATGCCACTGTTTCTCGTCACAACCATAGGCCCGTGGCAGATTGCCATTGTTGCCCTGCTGGTGATCTTGCTGTTCGGCGTGGGGAAGCTGAGCGGTCTTGGCCGCGACCTCGGCACGTCGATCAAGGAATTCCGGCGGGCGATGAAGGAAGAAGACCAGGAAGAGGGCGACGAATCCGGGGATACTCCCCAGGCACAAATCGCACCGCCACAGCAGCAAGAGGCGCCGCCCCCACAGCAGCAGCAAGCGCCGCCACAGCAGCAAGCCCCTCCCGCGGCCGAGCAGGAGACTCAGCCGGTACAGCAGCCGGCAGCCCCGACCGGCAATGGCTCGGCGCCGGTAGACGAAGAGGAGCGGGCGGCTCCGGCTGAGGAAGGCTCGAAGCGCAACGTATTTTAGTTCGCCGTCCCCAGACAGGCGCAGTGATGCCCTGGTGGCAAGGATGCTGCCGGGGCATCGCCGGTTTCGGGGGCATGAGAACGCCTTCTAACGGCGCCGCTGACGTATCATCAGGGCAAGATGGACCGCTCACCTCCGAGGACCTGGACGGACGGAGATTGACTATGCAGGGAG
>SLAK01000426.1 GCA_007126855.1 Dehalococcoidia bacterium
CGAGCTCGAAGAGCAGATACTTCCCGCGCCGCCCCAGGGACACAATCCTCCGGCCGCACAGCGCCGCGCCGATCGCTTCCGCGCTTGCCCCCGGGCCCGTCAACAGCGGGAGCGTCCCCTCGTCCACCCACACATCCGTGATTCGTCGGCCTTCGACCAGCGGCGCCAGGTCACGCCGGATGGTTTCTACCTCGGGCAATTCGGGCATGACTGTAGCCTAGCGCCGCGAGGCCCTTCGGACATGTGCGGCAGCTCGAACGCGGCTACCTTGTCACGATCCAGTAGGCCTCGCCCTGGCGCATCCATGTCAGCGTGTTCGCGTACGAAGGCAGCTGCGGTCCGTAGCGCAACCACCGCTGGCTTGCCGCATCCCAGCTATACACCGCGCGCACCTGGTCTTCCACATGCCGCAGCGCATTCCGCGGTGTCGTCGTATTCCCCGACCAGCCGATCAAGTTCGCGCCGGGTTGCAGCCCAAGCGAGTCCGAAGGCGAATTCGGCGTCGGGGTTGGCGTTGGCGGTACAGGCGTGTTTGTGGGCGGCGGGGTATTCGTCGGCGCCGGCGTGGGCGTCGACGTTGGCGGCGGCTGCGTCGGCGTCGCCGTCGGCGGAGGGTTGAATTCCTGCGTCGGTACCGGCGTGTTCGTTGGCGTCGCCGTGGGCTGTGGGGTTGGCGTGTTCGTCGGCGTGCTGCTGCCGCCACCCCCGCCTGTGCCATCATCGGTCGCGCCGAATTTCGTCACCCAGTACCAGCCATACGGCGACCCGGACACATGGACCCGCGCGATCCCGATCTGCTTGTAGTAGCTGTTCAGCATGTTCGCGTTGTGGCCCGTTGAGGCCTTCCAGGCATCGAACGCCTGCTGCGCCGTGCTCCATGAATTGCCCGCGGCAAGGTTCTCCCCGGCCCCTTGCGGGTAACCACAATCGAGCGCCCGCTGGTAGGGACTCCGCCCCAGCGAATCGGTGTGGCTCCAGTTCGGAGTTGTCCCCAGGTCCCAGGCCATCCAGTGCGCCGCCCGGTTCAGGTTCGTCGAAACCGTCAGCGTGTTCAGCCCGTTGCTCTGGCGGTAGTTGTTGATTAGCGACAGCAGAGCCAGCTCCTCGCTATCCAGCGAATAGTCCGAAACACTGCAGTTCGTCAGGGCCTGTGCTTGCGGCGTTGCGTTCGTTGCCGCCATCGCTCCGACGAGCAGTGCGAGACCGGCAACGGCGAGTGCCAGCGGCGCTCCAATGTGCCTCAGCTGCGTCCTCATCCCATCGTCCTCCCGGCAAAATCCCCTTGTTGTGAAAGTCGGCGGAATCCGCCCGGGGCGCGGTGGACGATCGGTGTATGCAGGGATCCGGGTTGGTAATTTGCGGGATCGCCCGGATCGCCTCCGGTAGCATGGGGCGCCACACCGCCGAAGGATGGGTACTGGCGTGCCGCTCTACTTCGCCTACGGCTCGAACATGTCCCGCGCCCAGATGGCCGAACGTTGCCCGGGAGCAGAAGCGCTCGGCCCGGCCCGCCTCACCGGCTACGCTCTTGCCTTCGACCGCTTCAGTAAGCGCTGGGACGGCTACGTCGCCGACATCGTGCCCCATGCCGGCGCTGAGACCTGGGGCGTGCTCTGGCGCGTCACAGCCGCCCACCTGGAATCGCTCGACCGCTTTGAGGGCGTGTCATCCGGCGCCTACCGCCGCACCGCTGTCGAGGCCGAAACCCCCGCCGGGGAAAGGCACACCGCCGTCGCCTATCAGGTGGTGGAACCCGCCGCGCCGGGCCTCCCTTCGGTTGCCTATGCCGCCACCATGGCGCGCGGCGCTTCGGAACACGGCCTCCCTGACAGTTACTGCGAATGGCTCAACCAGGTCCTGTCCCATGCCCGCGAGCCCCAAACCGGGCCCGGCGCTACAGTAGGGGAGCAGCCAAACGACTGACGTTCACTCCCTGGAGGTGCTCGGCGGTGTCCGGTAGCGATTCATCACCATCAACGCTCACCAAAGACGACATTCGCCGCTACAGGGAAAACATCCGTGACGAGGTCGACGGCGCCGCACTCTACCGCGCCCTCGCCGACGCCGAAGAAGACGAACGCCTTTCCGGCATCTACCGCCGCCTCGCTGAAACCGAAGATCGCCACCGCGCCGTCTGGGAAGAACACCTGCGGACCGCCGGCGCCGACATCCCTGCCTTCAAACCGTCCCGTCGTGTGCGCATGCTCGGATGGCTCGCACGGCGCTTCGGCGCCGATTCCATCGCGCCCATCGCCATGCGCATGGAAGCCAACGCCTACACCATGTATGACAACCAGCCCGAAGCCGTGGCGCGCGGGCTTCCCCGCGACGAGCGCTCGCACGCGCGTATCTTCCGGGAGATAGCCCGGACCGGCTTCGGCCGCGAAGTGCCCCCCATCGCCCGCATCGAAGGCCGCCACCGGGCGGTGAGCGGCAACGCCATCCGCGCCGCCATCCTGGGCGCCAATGACGGCCTCGTCTCCAACCTGAGCCTGGTCATGGGCATGGCCGGCGCAAACCCCGGCTCCAACGTCGTGCTGGTCACCGGCCTGGCCGGCCTCGTCGCCGGCGCCCTCAGCATGGCCCTGGGCGAATGGATCAGCGTCCAGAACAGCCACGAATACTTCCGCCACGAGCTCCAGGTCGAACGTGATGAGCTCGACGTCATGCCCGAAGAAGAGATGGAAGAGCTCGTCCTCATCTACCAGGCCAAGGGCTTCACTGAACACGAAGCCCGCGCGCTCGCCGATCGAGTCTTCGAAAACCGCGAAGAAGCCCTCCATACCCTGGCCCGCGAAGAGCTCGGCATGGGCGAAGAGCTCGGCGGCAATCCCTGGATCGCAGCCCTGGTCAGCTTCCTCACCTTCGGCACCGGCGCCGCCATGCCCGTTATCCCGTGGTTCGTCTTCGACGGTTTCCTTGCGGTCGTGGGCAGCCTCGTGCTCGCAGGTCTCGCCCTGCTCTTCACCGGGGCGCTCATCACCTTCTACACCGCGCGCAACATCTGGTTCTCCGCCGGTCGAATGCTCCTCTTCGGCATGGCCTGCGCAGCGATCACCTTCGGTATCGGGCTGCTCATCGGCATGGCTGCCGACATCTAAGGCCCTAGATCTGGATCTCCAGCGTCAGCCGGCGGTCCGTCGTGATGATCGATGTCAGCCGGTATTCGAATCCCGCCGCCAGCGCTTCCAGTTGCTCGTGAAGCTGCTGCTCGATGAGCCGTGTGATTTCCCGCGGCGCGATTAGCCCGCCCACCTCCGCCCTCACCAGCACCAGTTCCAGCTGACCGTCCACCACCTCCGGGTCAACCACCATTCGGATGGTCGTCCCAACAGGCGCCACGCCCATCCCAATGTCCACATCGATGAGGCCGTGCGTGTGGACCCGCACAGTAACGGCTGCATCCGCGTCGAACGGAGGCAGAACCTGGATCTGGTCCGCGACGATGATGGCGAGCGCATCTTCGTCCAGAGAAAGGCGCGCGTTGCCGCCTCCGGGACCATCACGCCCCGGGCTTTCGTACGCGATGTCGATGGTGAAAAACATCACCGTTCCCACAGCGCCCGCCGTCGCGCCCAGCAACAGGTACAGAATCGTCTTCATTCAATGCTGACGATGCCCTGCCCGGTCGACCTGCGCAATCTGCAGGTAACCCCGACCATCCAGCGCTTGCGCGGAATGGCGCTGCTTGGGCATAATGAGCGCGGTGACTAGAGCGAGGTGGACCCACCCGTTCCCATCCCGAACACGGAAGTGAAACGCCTCAGCGCTGACGATACTGCCCGGGCAACTGGGTGGGAAAATAGGCCGTCGCCACTCTGAACGAACCGCCATCCGGCGGTTTTCTTTTTGGTTGCCACCCCCTGGCCGGAGCCCGCCGGCTTTTCTCTCCCTTGACCACCCTTGTGGTGTCGTGCCTGTTGCTTTCACACATCGATCAGGCACTGCTACAATCTGAAAGCGTAAACCACTAGAACTCAGGGCACGCAAGCTGTCTTCGCGACAGGTGCCCGCCCATGGAGCCAGTTTTGTCCACAGATACCGTCGAATCCGCGCAGCCTCAACCAGAAACCGCCCCTGAAGAAATGGACATGGGCGCACTGCTCGAATCTGAGGCCGCTCAGCCCGGTCAGCTTCGCCGCGGCGAGATCGTCGAAGGCGTGGTCATGGGCGCATCCACCGACGGTATGCTCGTCGATGTCGGCATCAAGTCCGAAGCTGTCATCCCTCAGGGCGAGATGCTCTCCCTTGGCGTTGACGGCGGCGCGAAACTGCAGGCCGGCGACACCGTCAAGGTGATGGTGCTCCAGCCCATGACCGCCGATGGCCATGCCGTCGTCTCGCTCGATCGCGCCCGTGGAGAGGAAGGCTGGGAAGTCCTCGCCAGCCGGCTCGAATCCGGCGAAATCTTCGAAGCACAGGTCACTGGCCACAACCGCGGTGGCATCCTGGTCAACATCGAAGGCGTCAACGCCTTCGTGCCCCTCTCCCAGATCGACAGCGTCCGCCGCGATAGCCCCGACGCCGTGACCGAGCTCGCCAACCTGGTCGGCCAGAGCATCCGCCTGAAGGTGCTCGAGCTCAACCGCAAGCGCAACCGCGTTATCCTCTCCGAGCGTGCAGCCATGACCGAATGGCGCCGTGAGCAGAAGGACAAGATTCTCGACGATCTGCAGGAAGGCGAGATCCGCGAAGGCGTCGTCTCTTCCATTACCGACTTTGGCGTGTTCGTCGATCTCGGTGGCGCTGACGGCCTCGCCCATATGACCGAGCTCACCTGGGAGCGCGGCAAGAAGGCGAAGGACCTCTATCAGGTCGGCGACCCCGTCAAGGCCTACATCCTGAAGGTCGACCGCGAAACCAAGAAGATCTCGCTCTCGCTCAAGCGGGCCCATCCCGAAAAATGGGATGAGACCGTCAATCGCTACGTCATCGGCCAGGTGCTCATCGGCCGCGTTACCAAACTCATGGCATTTGGCGCCTTCGTCCGGCTCGATGGCCCCGTCGAGGGCCTCATCCACATCTCCGAACTCTCCAACCGCCGCATCCAGCATCCCAAGGATGTGGTCAAGGAAGGCGATGTCGTGCCGGTCAAGCTCGTGCGCATCGAAAAGGATCGCCACCGGCTCGGCCTGAGCCTCCGCCAGGCGCGTTCCGACGCTGAAGCGATGGGCTTCGTTTTCGATGCCAACGGCGCCGTCCTCGATTATCCCGATGATGTGCGGCAGCAGTTCGACCTGCCCCCGCGCGACACCGCCGCTCCTAGAGCAAAGCCCGCGCCGCGCAACACCCAGGAAGCCATCGAGCGCACCCTGTCGCGCGACGAACCGGTCTCGGCGTTCGCCCATGCCTTTGCACAGGCGCTCGAAAACGCCGAGTCCGAAGGCTTCACCATCGATACGGAGGAGCCGCCCGCAGCGGAGGCTCCGGCCGAAACGGAAACGGCTGCCGAGGCGCCCGTTGAAAGCCAGGCTGCCCCGGAAGCTCCCGCGGCCGAAGAGTCGCCCACCGAAGCCCCGGCAACCGAAGAAGCTCCCGCGGCCGAAGAGTCGCCCGCCGAAGCCCCGTCAACCGAAGAAGCTCCCGCGACCGAAGAGTCGCCCACCGAAGCCCCGGCAACCGAAGAAGCTCCCGCGGCTGAGGAGCCGCGTGCGGAAGCTCCGGACACCGATGAGGCGACAGAAGAGGAAGTATCACGCAATACTGGATCTGAAGAGCCCGCGCAGGCCGACGAATCGGCTGCAAGCAATGGAACAGAGGAGGATGCTGCTGGCGGTTCCTAGTGGCGTTCCAACCGCTGCCCACGAGGCTGGGAGGCAATAATGGCCGATAGGTTTGATAAGTTTACCGAACGCGCACGGCGCGTGCTCACCCTTGCCCAGGAAGAAGCCCACCGCTTCAACCACAACTACATTGGCACCGAGCATATCCTCCTTGGCCTGGTCCGCGAAGGAGACGGTGTCGCCGCCAAAGTACTCGCAAATCTTGGCGTCGAACTCAACAAGGTCCGCTCCGCTGTCGAATTCATCATCGGCCGCGGCGACCGCACCGTGCTCGGCGAAATCGGCCTCACCCCCCGCGCCAAGAAGGTCATCGAGCTCGCCGTCGACGAAGCGCGCCGGCTCAACCATAGCTATATCGGCACCGAACACCTGCTGCTTGGCCTTGTCCGCGAAGGCGAAGGCATCGCCGCCGGTGTCCTCGAAAGCCTGGGCGTCAACCTGGAACGCGTCCGCGCCGAGACCACCCGCATCCTGAGCCAGTCGTCGCCGCAGGCCGCCGCGCCCGGTGGCCGCCAGGCCACGCGCACGCCCACCGTCGACCAGCTCGGTATCGACCTCACTCAGGCAGCACGCAATGGTCAGCTCGACCCCGTCATAGGCCGCTCCAACGAACTCGAGCGCGTCGTCCAGATCCTCTCGCGCCGCACCAAGAACAACCCGGTGCTCATCGGCGAGCCCGGCGTCGGCAAAACCGCCATCGCCGAGCTGCTCGCCCAGCGCGTCGTGAGCGGCGACGTCCCGGAAACCCTCCAGGGCAAGCGTGTGCTCACCCTCGATATCGGCTCCCTCGTCGCCGGCACCAAGTATCGCGGCGAATTCGAAGAACGCCTGAAAAAGGTCATCGAAGAGATAAAGGGCGCCGGCAACTGCCTGCTCTTCGTCGATGAGCTCCACATGCTCGTGGGCGCCGGCGCCGCCGAAGGCGCCGTCGATGCAGCGAACATCCTCAAACCCTCGCTGGCCCGTGGCGAACTCCAGTGCGTCGGCGCCACCACGCTTGATGAATACCGCAAGCACATCGAGAAGGACGCCGCGCTGGAACGCCGCTTCCAGCCCGTCATGGTCGGTGAACCATCCATCGAAGAGACGGTCGAGATCCTCAAGGGCATCCGCAACCGCTACGAAGAGCACCACAAGCTGAAGATCAGCGACGAAGCGCTCACATCTGCGGCCGAGCTCTCCTCGCGCTATGTCATCGACCGATACCTGCCGGATAAGGCCATCGACCTCATCGATGAGGCTGCCAGCCGCGTGCGCATTCGCCGCGCCGCCACGCCCCCATCGATGAAAGAGGCCATGAAAGGGCTCGAAAGCCTGCGCCGTGAAAAGGACCAGGCCATCACTGCCCAGCAATATGAATACGCCGCCGAGCTCCGCGACCGCGAATCGCGGCTCCAGGAGAAGATCGGCGAAATGGGCGAATGGGAAGAAGGCGAAAGCGGCATCGCAACGCCCGTTGTCTCAGGCGAAGACATCGCCGAAGTCGTGTCGATGTGGACCGGCATCCCCGTCGCGCGCATCGCCAGCGAAGAAAGCGCCCGCCTCCTCAAGATGGAGGAATACCTGCGCAACCGCGTCGTCGGCCAGGACGAAGCCATCCAGTCCATCGCCCGTGCCGTCCGCCGCGCTCGCGCCGGCCTGAAAGACCCGCGCAGGCCCATCGGCGTGTTCCTCTTCTGTGGCCCTACCGGCGTCGGGAAGACCGAGCTCGCCCGTGCGCTCGCCGAATTCATGTTCGACTCTCAGGACAACATGGTGAAGCTCGACATGAGCGAGTTCAGCGAAAAGCACACCGTCGCCCGGCTTATCGGCGCGCCGCCAGGCTATGTAGGCTACGACGATGGCGGCCAGCTCACCGATACCGTCCGCAGGCGCTCCTACTGCCTTATCCTCCTGGACGAAGTAGAAAAGGCGCACCCCGAAGTCTTCAACCTGCTGCTCCAGATCTTTGACGAGGGCCGCCTCGCCGACGCAAAGGGACGCAAGGTCGACTTCCGCAATACCATCATCATCATGACCTCCAACGTCGGCTCCGACCTCATCAAGCGCGACTCCACCCTCGGATTCGCCGTCGCGACAGAAGAGGCCAAGGGCCAGGAAGACCGCTACGGGCGGATGAAGGACAAGGTGCTCACCGAGCTGAAAAATGTCTTCAAGCCGGAGTTCCTCAACCGCATCGACAGCACCGTCGTCTTCCGCTCGCTGTCCAAGGAAGATATCCGCGCCATCGTCGACCTCGAACTGCGCAAGGTTGAGCGCCAGCTCAACACGAAGGGCGTTGCTCTCGAGGTCAGCGACGCCGCCAAAGACTGGCTTGGCGATCAAGGCTTCGACCAGGTCTTCGGCGCACGTCCGCTGCGGCGCGTCATCCAGGACAATATCGAAGACCGGCTCAGCGAAATGCTGCTCTCCGGCGATTTCGCCGCCGGCGATCGAGTTGTTGTCGACCGCTATCCTGATGATGACGGAGGACTGAGCATCACGACGGCGAAGGAGCCTGCTCCCGTCGCCTGAGGCCACAGAATTCGACAAAGGGCGGGCGCCACCGGTGTCCGCCCTGCAACGCGTTGACCGGCAGTGCAGAAAGCGGTAGGATCGCTACGGCCAGGTGTCTCTTTTTTGCCCCAAACAGCCCCATCATCAACGGATGTCCGTGTCTCTCGCCCAACCAGTCCTGAAGGAGTTTCTGCAGGATGACCGCTCCGCGTGATCTCATGCAGGGGGGGCTCGCCAGCCCGCCGCGCGTCCAGGCCTACGGCCGCATTGGTAATGTTCTCGATATCCCCAGGCTAACCCAGATCCAGCTTGATAGCTTCGACTGGTTCAAAGCCCGGGGACTCCGCGAACTTCTGGACGAAATTTCGCCAATCCAGGATTTCACCGGGTCGAAGATGGACCTCATCTTCGGCGACTACGAATTCCGCACTCCCAAATACTCCCAGGATGAATGCCGCGAGCGCGACATGACCTATGCCGCGCCGCTCTTCGTCGACGTCGAACTCCGCATCAAGGAGTCCGGTGAAATCAAGGAACAGCGGCTCTTCTTTGGCGATTTCCCGCTGATGACCGAGCGCGGCACGTTCATCGTCAACGGCGCCGAGCGCGTTGTCGTCTCGCAGCTCGTCCGCTCCCCCGGCGTGTACTACACCATTGACTCCGATGCCACCACCGGGCGGCGGCTCTGCGCGGCCAAGCTCATCCCCAACCGCGGCGCCTGGCTCGAATTCGAGACCTCAAACCGCGACGTCGTATCTGTCAAGGTCGACCGCAAGCGCAAGATCCCCGTGTCTATCCTGGTCCGCGCCATCGATGTACCAGGACTGCTCCCCGGCGACCGCGATAACCCGGCCTTCAAGCGCTACTTCGAAGCCGAAGACGCCCTCGCCCAGGAACCCGCGTCCGCTGAACGCGAAAAGGCCCGTGACGCCGCGCTGCGCCAGATCGAATCCGAGCTCGGCAGCGATGAGCGCGTGCTCGCCCTCTTCGCCGAAGCCGATGCCGCCGATGTCGAAGGCTATATGCCCACGACCATCTCCAAGGAAACCACCAAGAACAAGCAGGAAGCCCTGCTCGAATTCTACCGGCGTATCCGGCCCGGCGACCCGCCCACGCTCGAAAACGCACGCTCCCTGGTCAATACGCTATTCTTCAACCCCCGGCGTTACGACCTCGGTCGCGTTGGCCGCCACAAGCTCAACAAGCGACTCGAACTCGAAGACGCCACCGTGCAGCGCTGGCTTCGTCCACTCGACCTCGTCGCCATCATCGCCGAACTCATCCGCGTGAACCGTGGCAAGGGCTTCGGTGACGATATCGACCACCTGGGCAACCGCCGCGTGCGCGCCGTCGGCGAACTCATCCAGCAGCAGTTCCGCGTCGGCCTTCTCCGCATGGAGCGTGTCGTCCGCGAGCGCATGACCATCACCGACCCCGAAGAAGCCACCCCCAGCGCGCTCATCAACATCCGGCCCGTGGTCGCGGCCATGAAAGAATTCTTCGGCGGCAGCCAGCTCTCCCAGTTCATGGACCAGACCAACCCGCTCGCCGAGATCACGCACAAGCGCCGCCTCAGCGCCCTCGGCCCCGGTGGCCTCTCCCGCGACCGCGCCGGCTTCGACGTCCGCGACGTCCATTACAGCCACTATGGCCGCATCTGCCCAATCGAGACCCCGGAAGGCCCGAACATCGGCCTCATTGGCTCGCTCGCGACCTATGGCCGGCTCAACGACTACGGCTTTATCGAGACGCCCTACCGCGTGGTCGTGCGCGAGCTGCCGTCCGATAGCCCCATGCTCGTCGGTAACAAGCTCCGGTCCGACCTGACCGACGACAGTGGTAAGGACGTCGCTTCCGCGGGCACCATCATCGACGAGAAAATCGCCCAAAAAGCCGCCGACATAGGCCGCACCGTCCAGGTCGTACCGCGCGTCACCGAGCAGATCGTTTACCTGACCGCTGACGAAGAGGAACGCTTCGTCGTTGGCCAGGCGAACACGCCCCTGCTCGACGACGGCTACTTCGCCGAAAGCCATGTAGAAGCCCGCATCTACAACGACTTCAAGATGGTCTCGCCCGAAGGAGTCGCCTTCCTCGACGTCTCGCCAAAGCAGGTAGTGTCCGTCGCCACCTCCCTCATCCCCTTCCTGGAACACGACGACGCCAACCGCGCGCTCATGGGCTCCAACATGCAGCGCCAGGCCGTGCCGCTCGTCCGGCCCGAACAGCCACTCGTCGGCACCGGGATGGAGGCGCGTGTCGCCGTCGACAGCGGCCATGTGGCCGTCGCCCTCGGAGATGGTGAAGTCGTCGAGGCCGACGGCAGCAAGGTCGTCGTGAAATACGACGACCCCGACCTCGGCACGCACACCATCCCCCTGCAGAAATTCATCCGCACCAACCAGGGCACCTGTCTCAACCAGCGGCCCACGGTCATCCGCGGTCAGCGCGTCACCACAGGCGACCCGCTCAACGACAGCTCCAGCACCGACGGCGGCGAACTCGCCCTTGGTCAGAACGTGCTCGTCGCCTTCATGAGCTGGGAAGGCTACAACTTCGAAGACGCCATCATCATCAGCGAAGGGCTCAACCGCGAGGATAAGTTCACCTCGATTCACATCGAGAAGCACGAAGTCGAAGCCCGCGATACCAAGCTCGGCCCCGAGGAAATCACCCGCGATATCCCCAATGTTGGCGAGGAAAGCCTCAAGGACCTCGACGACGAAGGCATCGTCCGCATCGGCGCCGAAGTCCGCGAAGGCGACATCCTCGTCGGCAAGATCACGCCCAAGGGCGAAACCGAGCTCACCGCTGAAGAGAAGCTGCTCCGCGCCATCTTCGGCGAGAAAGCGCGCGAAGTGAAAGACACCAGCCTTCGCGTCCCGCACGGTGAAAGCGGCAAGGTCATCGACGTGAAGGTCTTCGACCGCAGCGCCCATGAGTCGCTGCCAGCCGGCGTGAACAAGCTTGTCCGCGTCAGCATCGCCCAGCGCCGCAAGATTTCCGAAGGCGACAAGATGGCCGGCCGCCATGGCAACAAGGGCGTCATCAGCCGCGTGCTGCCGCGCGAAGACATGCCCTACCTCCCGGACGGGACCCCCATCGACATCATCCTCAACCCCATCGGAGTGCCAAGCCGCATGAACATCGGCCAGGTGCTCGAAACCCACCTTGGCTGGGCTGCGAACACCATGGGATTCAATGCCCGCACGCCGGTCTTCGACGGCGCCAGCGATACCGCCATCGACGACGAGATCGCCCGGGCCTGGTTCGCAACCGAGTCCGGCGCCTTCTACTACGTCGACCCCCGGGACCGCGGGCTCGACCTCGACCGCATGCGCGACTGGCTCACCGACCACGGATACGACCCCGCCCCCATCATCGATGAGCCTGAGGAAGGCGCCGCCAAGCGCGCCTGCCTCGAAATCTGGCTCAAGCAGGTCGGCAGCAACGTCAAGAAAGGCGCCAAAAGCATCGACGACCTCGAGGACCTCGCGCAGAAGGTGTTTAGCGAAACCGGCATCGCCCCGCCCGTCTTCGGCAAGATGACCGTCTACGACGGCCGCACCGGCGAAGCCTTCGATCAGCCGATCACCGTCGGCTACATCTACATGCTTAAGCTCAACCACCTGGTCGAGGATAAGATCCACGCCCGCAGCACCGGCCCCTACTCCCTCATCACCCAGCAGCCGCTCGGTGGTAAGGCTCAGTTCGGCGGCCAGCGCTTCGGCGAAATGGAAGTCTGGGCGCTCGAAGCCTATGGCGCCGCCCACATCCTCCAGGAACTCCTCACCGTGAAATCCGACGATGTCGTTGGCCGCGTCAAGACCTACGAGGCCATTGTGAAGGGCGAAGACGTGCTCGAACCCGGCGTGCCCGAGTCCTTCAAGGTGCTCGTCAAAGAGCTCCAGAGCCTTGGCCTTTCCGTCGTCGTCGAAAACGACACCGGCAGCCTCTCCCTGGTCGAAGACCAGGGCAGCGATATGCCCGAACTTGGCATCAACCTCTCCGGGTTCGAAGCGGAGGACCTCTTCAATGCTCGAAGTTAACGATTTCAACCAGATCCGGATCGGCCTCGCCAGCCCCGACCAGATCCGGAGCTGGTCCTATGGCGAAGTCACCAAGCCCGAGACCATTAACTACCGGACCCTGAAGCCGGAAAAAGATGGCCTCTTCTGCGAGCGCGTCTTCGGGCCTGTGAAGGACTTCGAGTGCCCCTGCGGCAAGTACAAGCGCGCTCGCTATAAGGGCATCATCTGCGATAAGTGCGGCGTCGAAGTCACCCGCGCAAAGGTGCGCCGTGAGCGCATGGGCCACATCGAGCTGGCCACCCCCGTCTCGCACATCTGGTTTGTCAAAGGCACGCCCAGCAAGCTCGGCGTGCTGCTCGACCTCTCCCCGCGCAACCTGGAGCGAATCATCTACTTCGCCCAGTACCTCATTACCGAGGTCGACAAGGAAGCCCGCGAACTCGAGCTGGTCCGCCTGCGCGAAGAAATGGGCCGCGTTGTCGAGGAGCGCGTCGCCGACGTCCGCCCGCGCCGCGAAGAACTCGAGAGCAAGCTCGAAGAAGCCAACCTGGAACTCCAGTCCCAGGTCGAAGCCCGCATAGAGCAGATCGCCAGGGAACGCCAGGTTTCCCGCGACGAGCTGGAAGCTGCTATTGAGCGTGCCCGCGAAGCCGCCGCTGAAGCCCAGGGCTCCGTCAGCGAAGAAGGCATCCAGATCCGGGACAACCAGGTCATTGCCGCTGGCGCCAAGGTCACCAAGGCTTCCGTCACCAAGGTGCAGCGTGAAGGCACCAAGATGCTCAACGCCTTCGACAAGGAGACGAAGCAGCTCCAGGAGCAGGAGCGCGCCGTCGGCGATGACGCCATGGATGACGCCCGCGCCAGCCTCTACGACGAACTGCACCCCCTCCAGGAAAAGGAACGCCAGATCCGTGAGGAGATCGAGGAGCAGTACCGCGAGCGCCTCCAGGACCTCGAGGAGCTCGCCGATCCCGTCCAGGACGGCCGCGCTGTGCTCCTGTCCGAAACGCGCTACCGCGAGCTCGCCGACCTCTTTGGCCACGTGTTCAAAGCGTCCATGGGAGCCGAGGCCATTCTCGATGTGCTGCGCCGGGTCGACCTCGATGGCCTGCGCAACAAGATGAAGGGCGAGATCCTCACGGCTTCCGGCCAGCGCCGCAAGAAGGCCACCAAGCGGCTCAATGTCATCGAAGCGCTGCGTGATTCAGGCAACAAGCCGGAGTGGATGATCTTCGAGGTCCTGCCCGTCCTCCCGCCGGAGCTGCGCCCCATGGTTCAGCTCGATGGCGGCCGCTTCGCCACCAGCGACCTCAACGACCTCTACCGCCGCGTCATCAACCGCAACAACCGGCTCAAGCGCCTGCTCGATCTGGGCGCCCCCGAAATTATCATCCGCAACGAAAAGCGCATGCTGCAGGAAGCCGTCGATAGCCTCATCGACAACGGCCGCCGTGGTCGCGCCGTCACCGGCAGCGGCAACCACAAGCTCAAGAGCCTGAGCGACATGCTCAAGGGCAAGCAGGGCCGCTTCCGCCAGAACCTGCTCGGTAAGCGTGTCGACTACTCGGGCCGCTCCGTGATCGTGGTCGGCCCCGAGCTTCGCCTCAACGAGTGCGGCCTCCCCAAGCGCATGGCGCTCGAGCTTTTCAAGCCCTTTGTCATGCACTCCCTGGTCGCAAAAGGCCTGGCCCACAACATCAAGAGCGCCAAGCGCATCGTCGAACGTGCCCGCCCCGAAGTCTGGGACGTCCTCGATGAGGTCATCCGAGACCGGCCGGTCCTGCTCAACCGCGCGCCAACGCTCCACCGGCTCGGTATCCAGGCCTTCCAGCCAAAACTCATCGAAGGCTCCGCTATCCAGCTTCACCCGCTGGTATGTGCCGCCTTCAACGCCGACTTCGACGGCGACCAGATGGCCGTCCACGTGCCGCTCAGCCGCGAAGCCGTCGCCGAAGCGCGCCAGGTCATGCTCTCCAGCCGGAACCTGCTCTCGCCGGCAAGCGGCGACCCCATCGTCGCCCCGTCGCTCGACATGGTGCTCGGCTGCTACTACATGACCGACGTCGACCAGCGCGCCCAGGGCGCATTCGGCAGCAATGGCCATCCCCTCACCGGCGTCTACCCCTCGGCCGACGAAGCCCGCCTCTCCTTCGAAAACGGCAACCTCGGCCTCCGCGCACCTATCCGCGTGCGGATGGACCAGGTTGTAAGCGTCGGCGGCGAAGACAGCCCGCCCGAGTACGGCAGTGAGGGCACCGCAATCCCGCGGCTCGTGGAAACCACCGTTGGCCGTATTCTCTTCAACGATGTCCTGCCCGAAGGGCTGCCGTTCTATAACGAAGTGATGGACCGCCCCAACCTCCGGCGCGTCGTCGCCAACTGCTACCGCGTCCTCGGCAACGAAGCCACCGCCGAAGTCGTGGACAAGATCAAGAACATCGGATTCCACTACGCAACGCGCAGCGGCGTGACCATCGCCATGCACGAAATCCAGGTGCCCAAGAACAAGGCCGAGCTGCTTCGCGAAGCCGACGCCGAGGTCGAAGAACTGAGCGAGCAGTACCAGATGGGCCTCATCACCGATGATGAGCGCTACCAGGCCACGGTGAACGTCTGGGGCGCCACCACGAAGAAGGTGGAAGACACCATTAAGGCGCGCATGAGCGAATACGGCTCGCTCAACTACATGGCGGCTTCTGGTACCAAGGGTAATATCACCCAGATTCGCCAGATGGCCGGCATGCGCGGCCTCATGGCCGACCCGAGCGGTAAGGTCGTCGAACTGCCCATCCGCAGCTCCTTCCGCGAAGGGCTCTCGGTGCTCGAATACTTCATCTCCACGCACGGCGCCCGCAAGGGCCTCGCCGATACCGCGCTCAGGACCGCCGACTCCGGCTACCTTACCCGGCGCCTCATCGACGTCGCGCAGGACGTCATCGTCCTGGAAGACGACTGCGGCACCACGGCCGGCATCTGGATCACCCGTGAAGACGAGCCCGATGTGCCCGAGACGCTCGCGCAGCGCATAGCCGGGCGCTTCCCCGCCCAGGATGTCATCGTCGAGAAGAGCGGCGAGATTCTCTGTGATACGCAAACGCTCATCTCCGACGACCTGGCCCTGGAAATCGAAGAAGGCGGCGTCTCTCGCGTGCTGGTGCGCTCCCCGCTCACCTGCGAAGCAGAGCGCGGGATCTGCGCCATGTGCTATGGCCGCGACCTTGGCCGCGGCGAACTGGTCAAGCTCCGCACGGCGGTTGGTATCATCGCCGCCCAGTCCATCGGTGAGCCGGGCACCCAGCTCACCATGCGGACCTTCCACACTGGCGGCGTCGCCGGTACCGCCGACATCACCACCGGTCTCCCCCGCGTCGAAGAACTCTTCGAAGCTCGAGCCCCACGTGGCGAGGCCATCATCAGCGAGATCGATGGCACCATCGACGTCGTCCAGGACGGCGACCGCCGGATCGTGCGAGTAACCTCCGTCGACTCCCTCGTCGAGGAATACGGGCTCCCCACGAAGGGCCAGCTCCTCGTTGAGGACGGTCAGCACGTCGCTGCGGGCGAAGTGCTCGCCGGGCGCGAAGAGGCCAAGAAGGAAGACGCCGCGGAGAAGAAAGAACTCGTCGACCGCGTCATCTCCCGTATCTCCGGCGTCGTCCGCCTGCCTTCCAAGAAGAAGATCCAGGTGGTCTACGAAGAGCGGGAAGAGCGCGAATACACCATCCCGGCTGCCGCGCGCTTGCTTGTCGAGGCCGGCCAGTACATCGACGCGGGCACCCAGCTCACCGAAGGCGCCCGCAACCCGCAACACATCCTCAGCATCCAGGGCCGCGATGCTGTCCGCCGCTATTTCGTCGACGAGGTGCAGAAGGTCTATCGCTCCCAGGGTGTGCATATCAACGACAAGCACATTGAGGTCATCTCTCGCCAGATGCTTCGCCGCGTCAAAGTCGACCACCCGGGCGACACCGGTCTCCTTCCCGGGGATCTTGTCGATCGGCGCGAGTTCGAAGCGGTTACCAACCGCGTCGTGGCCGAAGGCGGCGAACCTGCCACCGCGCAGCCGGTGCTCCTTGGCGTCACCAAGGCGTCGCTGAACACCGACTCCTGGCTGGCAGCAGCCTCTTTCCAGGAGACCACGCGCGTCCTCACCAACGCAGCCATCGAAGGCAAGGTCGACCGCCTCTCCGGGCTCAAGGAAAACGTCATCATCGGCAAGCTCATCCCGGCCCGCGCCGAGATCGAGCTGCCCAAGCGCGAACACCTGCCGGAACTCGACCTGCCCGAGTCCCTCCTGCTCGAAGAAGAAGCCGAACTCGAACGCTTCCTCGCCGAGCGGGAAGCCACCGCCGCTATCAGTGGCGATGGTGATCACGACGAGGGCTACACCATCCAGTACGACGAGGATGGCGACTTCACCATCCCCGCCGGGCCCGGCATGGAAGACGAAGAGTAGCCCGTTCGTCCCGGACAACCACGAAGTGGCCCGCCAATCGGCGGGCCTCTTTCTTGTGCAGCATCACTCGCCCGGTTCTAGTAGAGCCGCTCCCGGGCATCCTTCTCCAGACCCGCCTGCAACTGCTCCGGCGTCATCGGGAGAGCCTTTTGTTCGATCAGCGCTTTCGATAGCGACGGCACCTCATCCTTGTCTGGCCACGTCGAGGCATCCCACAGGTCGCTGCGGATGATGCACTTCGCGCAGTGCATGAACCCTTCGCTCACCTCCACCACCAGCGCCAGCGCAGGCGCCTTGCCGTTCACCGCCATCCGCTCGCGCAGTTCTTCGTCCCGCACGATCATCGCCCGGCCCTGCACCCGCAGTGTTTCCGCCACCCC
>SLAK01000140.1 GCA_007126855.1 Dehalococcoidia bacterium
CTCGCGGCTGGAGCTCATCGACGTCTCAACCGGCCAGGTGAACACTGTGGTCGATGACCCTGATATCGACATCGCCACCGTGCGCTGGTCCGCCGACTCGCAGGCGCTACTGGCTGTCCGGCGGGACGCGCTGCCCGACGGCAACATGGGCGTGCCGCGCTCGTGGCTGCTGCGCCTGAGCGGCGAGTTCGTGGCACCGATCGACCCCGAGGGCGAGCCAAGTCTGTCGCCGCACTGGTCGCCCGATGCCCAGTCTATTGCCTACATCGCACCCGCGACCGGCCGCCTGGCTGTGATGAACCTTGGCACGCAGGAGATTCAGAACCTGGGCCAGCCGCGCGGCGGCGCCTTCGCATGGTCACCCAACTCGCGGAAGCTCGCCTTCGAAGGTGTCCCGGCCGAGGACGGCGGTGATCCCATCCAGCCGGTGCGCGTACGCTCCCTGGACGGGGAGGTCGACCTTGTTATCGGCGAAGCCGGGGAATCCTTCTCGCAGCCGCGCTTCCTCAACGACGAGGTGGTGATGAGTCTTCGTCGCGGCATCGGCGAAGGCGTCGCCGGCACAGATTTGGTCTTCCACTCGGTCGACGACGCGCAGCTGCTGCGCTCCATCCACCTCACGGCGGGCACCGACATGGTGCTGGACTGGGATATCGACCCGGCGCAAACAACCGTCGTGTATTCAGTGCAGTCAGGCGCAACGCTCACAACGCTGCTGCTCGACCTGGAATCCGGCAGCCGGGAGGTGGTCACGCTGGCCGGCCGCAAGGTGGCCTGGCTTCCCTGAGCCAGGCACTCTGATACAGCCGGCTCGGCGGAATTCGCGCCTATTCGGGAGGGTCGTCGTCGTCTTCTTCGTCGTCAGGTTCGGGCGTCGAAGTTGGCGTCGGGTCCTCCAGGCCGGACAGGCCCGGACCCTCGTTGGGCGTTCCCATATCGCCGGAAACCGTGGCCGATTCCACCGTGGGCGTGGGTGTCTCGGACGGCTCTGCCGACGGCGTCGAATCAGGCAGTGGCGCCAGTTCCTGCATCCGCGACTGCCGCTCGCCGGCAGCGCGGACCGATGGCTGCGGATCCGCTTCCAGTTCCGGCTCACTTGCCGGCTCCTCAGCAACCTGCTGTTCCTCCGCCATGGAAGGCTCGTCGTTCTCAATCGACCACGCGTGCAGGTCGGGAGTCGGATACATTTCCGGGCGGTCGGCCGGGCTGGTGACGACCAGCGGTTCGACAGCCGACGGCGGGTTATATGGCAGCACGGCAAGCATCCCGGCCACGCCAAGGACGAACAACGCAGCAGCAGCTATCAACGGCCGTGGCGTCCGTGCGCGTTGCCTTGCGTAAACCTGACCATAGCTATGCCGGTTGCGCATATGGGATGGCATCCTTGGGCGATCTTCGCACCGCTAACCGGGGGATTATGAGTCGGGGAAACCCCGATCTCATACGGGTGCGAACCGGGGACCCGCGAGCCATCGTGCGCGGGCCCGCGCAGAGTGTACTGCGCGGGCCCGCTAGAGGCACTCTTCCGGCAACACGTTCGCCGCCGCGAAATTCAGCACCGCAAGCGCGAGGACGCTATGCAGGCCGGAAGACCGGGATGGGATACTCGCCTTCGTCCTGCTTTTCGAAGTCGACCTGCACGCGCATGCCGATCTTGATGTCGTTCACCGGGTCGTCGACGCCGACGACGCTGCTGAGCATGCGGAAGCCTTCGTCCAGATCGATGTAGGCGACGGAATACGCGCCCAGTTCGCGGAAGCCCGGCACGGCGCTCTGGCGGACGACCGAATAGGTGTAGACGGTGCCGAGGCCGCTGGACTCGCGCCATTCCAGGTTGCGGCCGCCCGTCTTCGGGTTGTGGAGCCGCGGGTAGAACACGACGTCGCCGGTGTCCTTGTCGACCTGGTAGAGCAGCTTGCCTTCCTTCGCGCCTTCCCAGTAGGGCTGGCTGTGGGGTTCGGGGAAACGGGGTTGGGGTCGGTTAGGCATGGTGATCAGTCCCTCGCGAGAATAATGGTGCCGCCGGCGTGGGTAGATGCGAGCTGGCCGCCGTTGCCGTGGGCCAGCGCGAGTTTCGCGTCCGGCACCTGAGATGTGGATTCGCCGCGGAGCTGCCGCGCGGCTTCGAGCAGCAGGAAGATGCCCCGCATGCCCGGGTGGTTCGACGACAGGCCGCCGCCATCGGTGTTGAGCGCGGGCGCGCCGGACTGGTCGAACTTGAGCCGGCCACCCTTGACGAAGTCGCCGAATTCGCCCTTCTTGCAGAAGCCGAGGTCTTCGAGCATCACCGCCACGGTGATGGTGAAGGAGTCGTAGATCATGGCGATGTCAATCTCGTCGGGGCGGACGCCGGCCTGACCGAAGGCGTCCGGGCCGGACTGGGCGGCGGCGCTGGTGGTGAGGTCGCCGCCATTTTCCAGATACTTCGTCGCCTCGCCGGTGCCGATGATCCAGACCGGCTTCTTCTTGATATTGCGCGCCACGTCTTTCGAGACGATGACGACCGCGCCGCCGCCGTCGCTCACCATGCAGCATTCGAGCAGGTGGAGCGGGTCGGCGATGATCCGCGATTCAAGCACGTCGCTAACGTCGATGTTGTCGACCTTGACGAACTCGAGGTCGGTCATGGCCTTCACAGCTTCGGGGTTGCGCATGGCGTGGTAGCGGGTGGCCACGGAGATCTCGGCGAACTGCTCGTCCGTGCTGCCGTACTCGTGCATGTGCCGGTGCTTGACCATGGCGTAGTTGGAAATGAGGGTGGCGCCGTAGGGCATCTCCATGTTCGACTGCCAGGTCGGCAGCGGGGTACCCCGGCCGCCCGTGCCGATGGCGACGCGGTTCGACGCCGCGTTCGAGCCATAGCTCAGCACCGCGACGTTCACCTTACCCGCCGCGATGTCCCGCAGCGCATGGGCAGCGTGGAACTCGTAGGAGGAGCCGCCGACCATGGTCGTGTCGATAACGCGGGGCTTGAAACCCATGTAATGCTGTACGGCAAGGCCGCCCCCGCCTTCGCCATCCTGGGCATCGTAAAGCCCGTCGACATCGGACCATTCGAGGCCGGCGTCTTCGAGCGCTTTCGCGATGCACTCGGCTTTGATCTGGATGGCGGAGACGCCGGGAGCGACGCGGAGGGGGTATTCGTAGATGCCGGCGATTGCGGCGTTGCGTTCCTGGTTCATCCTGTCCCTGTTCTCTGCTCCATTGGCTCGGATTTGCTGCCCGCGATGCGAAAGTGTGTGAGGCGTTTGATTGCGCCGGTGCAGACCCCCCGCTAGGGTTCGCTACATGCGCATCGGCCTCATCAGCGATACTCACCTGCCCCAGCTCGTCCGGCAGCTCGACGAACTCGGGCCCGAAGCCGGTGAGTTCCTTTCGACAGTGGACCTGATTCTACACGGGGGCGACGTGACTGCACCCGCTGTGCTGGAGTGGTGCTCGCAATACGGCGACCTGCTGGTCGCCCGCGGCAACAACGACCGCTTTAAGGACCCGCGCATGGAGCCGCTGGTGCGCCTGGACATCGAGGGCTTCCGCATCGGCATGGTGCACGAACTGCGCCCCGAAAGCCGGCCGATGGACCAGCTCCTGAAGCAGGCCACCGGCAGCGACCCGGTCGATATCCTCATCTCCGGCGATACCCACGTCGAGCGGCTCGAGTACCGCGACGGCGTGGTGTTTATCAACTCCGGGAGCCCAACCTTTCCGCACCACCTGGAAATGCGGCTCGGCTCCGTGGCGTTACTGGAGATCGAGCCGGGGCGCATCCGCGCGGAGATCGTGAAGCTGGGCGAGACCCCGGGTATGCGAAACCCCATACGCCCGAGCCACCTGGAAGTGGTCGACGGGAAGATTGTGTCGGCGAGCTACAACGGCGAAGTGCTGCCGGTGGGGGAGGAAGAGGAGTAGGGGCGGGGCTATTCGCGGACGATGGCGTCCCACCAGAAGCGCGCGTAGCCTCCGTTGTCAAACCAATGCGCGGGGGCATCGAGGGCAAACACGTCTAGCTCTCCGCCCTTTTCAACCACAAAGACCGGCCCTGAATGGTCAGCACTTCCGACCACGAAAGCGCCACGCACCGGTGCGAACGCAGCGGTATCCAGTCCACCCAGGCCATAGGCGCGAACGTCCGCGAAAGGCTCGTGCAACTTCAACCAGTCGGGTGCGGGTCGGAGCGGGTCGGTTGGAGGCCGGGGTACATCCTCGGGCCACTCTTGTTTTGGCTCCTCTTCCCAGTTAATCCGGCCATCCCGGACCTCACCGTGGAAGGCCCAGCCTTCACGGGGCCATCCCGCGCCTTCCACCGGTCCATCAGGTGAGCGGATTTCAGTCCATACGGAGAAGTGGTCGTCGTCGTGCCACAGCATGGGCCGCAGGATCAAGACACCATCCGAGGGCGGCGCCGAGAGGGGAGAACCCCAATCGTAGGGCGGTTCGAGGTCCTCCCAGCGCTCGTCAACCAGCCGCAATCGATCGCCCGGGCTCGCCCGGACCACCTGCTCGCCATCACGATCCACCACGGCGAGCCACCCGTTGGGGCCGGGTACCAGGATGCGCTCGGAGCCGGGCGACCATACCGCCGGGAGCGGACTAACCCACGTGGGCACTTCTATCTCCTCTGATGCAATCCGAACGGAGCCAAGCTCTTCCGCTCGGTCTGTAAGCATGACGACCGTGCCAGCCTCGTGCCGCTCAGACATGAGCGCCAACCGCGTGCCATCAGGCGACCAGTAAAGCGAAGTGTTCAAGAAGCTCTGGGGAAAGTCCGCGGTCCAGTGCCCGCCATCGAAAGGGGCGAAGATGTGGAGCCGGAGGGGCGTCACTCCAAACGGCTCTGTGGGGTTGAGCCCTTCCAGCACGGCGAGCCGGTCGCCCGAAGGTGACCAGACCGGCCGCAGCCAGTGCCCCTCCTCGCCGATCTGGTACCACTCGCGCTCGGTGCTGTGGACGATGCTCAACTCCTGCCGCGGCCAGGCGAACGTCTCCGTATCCGGCTCCTCCACGGGCGTCACCAGCGCGACCCAGAGGCCGGGCAGCGGCTCCGGCGCCGGCTCGTCGTCCGCGCTCAGCAGGATGAA
>SLAK01000034.1 GCA_007126855.1 Dehalococcoidia bacterium
ACGGCCTTTTCGGCTTTTTATCTCATGACATCGCGATTGACCTTGGGACCGCGAACACGCTGGTGATGGTGCGCGGCAAGGGTATCGTGATCAATGAGCCGTCGGTGGTGGCCATCGACCGCATCACGAAGAAGATCCTTGCGATTGGCGACGAGGCGAAGCGGATGGTGGGCCGGACGCCGGCAAGCATCATCGCGGTGCGGCCGCTGCGGGACGGGGTGATTTCGGACTTTGAAGTGACGGAGAAGATGCTCGGCTACTTCATCCGCTCGGTACATGAACGCACATTCCTGGCGCAGCCGCGGGTGGTGGTGGGGATACCGAGCGGCGTGACCGAGGTGGAGAAGCGCGCTGTGCACGACGCGGCGCTGAGCGCGGGCGCGCGGGCCTGCTACCTGATCGAGGAGCCGATGGCGGCGGCGATCGGTTCGGGGCTGCCGGTGATGGAAGCGGCGGGCTGCATGATTGTGGACATCGGCGGCGGGACGACCGAGGTAGCGGTGATCTCGCTCGGCGGCATGGTGGTGAGCACGTCGATCCGCGTGGCCGGCGACGAGATGGACCGCGACATCATGTCGTACGCGCGCCAGGTGCATAACCTGCTGATCGGCGAGCGGACGGCGGAGGAGATCAAGCAGATGGCGGGGTCGGCGGCGCCGCTGGACCCGGAAGAGACGGTGACCCTTCGCGGGCGGGACCTTGCCACCGGTCTGCCGAAGGCGGTTGAGGTAAGCACGGTGGAAATTCGTGACGCGCTGGCGGGTTCGATCAGCGCGATCGTGGAGGCAGTGCGCTCATCGATCGAGGTGACGCCGCCGGAGCTGGTGAGCGACCTGATGGCGCACGGCATTGCGCTGGCCGGGGGCGGCGCGATGTTGCGCGGGCTCGACCGGCGGCTGAGCCAGGAGACCCGCTTCCCAGTGTACGTAGCGGAAGACCCGCTGCTGTGCGTGGTGCGGGGATGCGGGGAAGTGCTGGAAGAACAGGCGATGTTAAGCAAGGTGCAGTCGCAGCTAGCTTCGCGGCGAGGCAGACGCTAGCATCGTTTGACGGTTATTCGAGGGCGCCATGCTGATTTTCCAGCGCTATGCGTATTGGGCCGGCGCTATGGTGGGGCTGGCAATGGTGTTTGCGGTCGCCAGCCAGGCGGGGGTGCTGAACCCCGTCCAGGGTGTGTTTCTCCGGGTTACATCGCCGATCGAAAGCGGTGTCGGAAGCGTGCTGCGGCCGGTTGGCGCCTTTGTGACCGACGCGGGCCGCATCCGGAGCCTGCAGCAGGAGAACCGCGAACTGCGCCTGCAGGTTGAAGACCTGCAAAACCAGGTGGCCCAGCTCCAGCAGGACGCTGCGGAGATCCCGGAGCTGCGGCAGGCGCTGGGCATCATTGACGAAGCCGGCGGCGATACCTTCGAGGCGGCATCGGTGCTGACACGGGACGCCTTTCCCTTTAGCGACGTCATCCGGGTGAACAAGGGCAGCAACGATGGCATCCGCGTGGGCATGGTGGTGCGTTCGACGCAGGGCTCGCTGGTGGGGACGGTGACGGAGACCTTCCCCAGCCAGTCGCTGGTGCGGCTGATCAGCGACAGCCGGAGTTCGGTAAACGCGGAGATCGCGGGGACGGCGATCGAGGGCAATGTGCGTGGCTCGGCAACGAAGACAGTGAAGTTCGACCTTGCGCAGGGCAACATCAGCACGGGCGACCAGGTGATCACCTCGGGCGTGGGCGACAACTACCCGCGGGGGCTGCCGATCGGCACCGTGGTCGAGGTGGAGGGCACGCCGCAGGACCTCTACCTGGACGTGACGATCGAGCCGCACGTGCGGCTATCGCGGCTGACGACCGTGCTGATTGAGACAAGCTTTGACCCGGGCAGGCAGATGCTGGAGCAGCAATGAAGGCCGGGGTGATCTTCGTTTTACTGCTGATGCTGTGCTATGCACAGGTGACCGCCGCACCGTTCTTCATGGTGTCGGCGGCGCAGGCGGACTTGCTGCTGGTGTCGCTGGCGATCCTGCTGGTGTTCCAGGGGCCGAAGGTGGCGATGGTAAGCCTGCCGGTGATCGCCGTCTTGCTGGGCTTCGTTTCGGACCGGTCGCCGGCGGTGTTGATCATCGCATTGCTGCCGTTGCTACCGCTGGCGTACTGGCTGGAGGAGGCAGCACCGACGGTGGCGCGATATGCCCAGACGCTGTTCGCGGTGGGAGTGACGGGCCTGTGGGCGCGGACGGTGCTATCGATCACGGTATTTGCGCAAGGGGCGCCGGTGGATGTTGGGGCGCTGATCTTCCAGGTGCTTGTACCTGGTCTTATCCTTGACTTAACTTTACTTTCGTTGGCCTACCTGGGTTGCCGTCTCCTAGGATGGGAGCCGCGGAGCCTTTCCCCCGCGAGGCAGCGGTACCGGGCATGACGCTATTCGAAGGTAAACCGCCTCCTGACCCGGGTCCGACACGAGTGCGGCCCCGCAGTAATCTGACCGCCCTGCGGATCGCCGTCCTGGTGCTCTTCGGCATCCTCGCCATCCGCCTGGCGGACATGCAGATCATCAAGGGCTCCGAGTACCAGGAACGGTCGCGGAACAACCACATCCAGGCAGAGCAACTGCTGCCGGCGCGCGGGCTGATCCTCGACGCGCAGGGGCGGCCGTTGGTGGAGAACGTCGGGCTCTATTCAGCGACGATTGTGCCCGAGCTGCTCCCGGAAGCGGAGGAAAAGCGCCGGGTGCTCTACCGCTACCTTGAACGGATCCTGGACGTGCAGGAACTGGACATTTATGCGCTGGTGACCCAGGCGGAGGCGGAGGGCGCGGAATCGCAGGCGATGGTGGTGAAGAAGCACCTGACGCGCGAAGAGGCGCTCAAGGTGCGGGAGGTGGAGGCGGATATGCCGGGCGTGAGCCTGACTATCCAGCCGGGGCGGCGCTACATCGGCGGGGACACGTTTTCACCGTTGCTCGGGTATATCGGGCTACCTTCTGCTGAGGAGTGGCCTCGGTTGCGGGAGCAGGGCTACCAGTTCAACCAACCGGTGGGGAAGATGGGCATCGAGCTGCAGTATGAGTCGCAGCTCCGCGGGACGGTGGGCTGGAGTTACAACGAGGTCAACGCTTACGGCGACGTGGTGAATGTGCTGGAAACGGAGGACCCGGTGCCGGGCAACAGCCTGAAGCTGTCGCTGGACAGGGAGCTGCAGGACTACATCGAGGAAGCGCTGCTGGGCGGCATGAAGGGCGCGACCAAGGCCGCAGCCGTGGTGATGGACGTAAACACGGGCGCGGTGCTGGGCATGGTGTCGGTGCCGACGTGGGACAACAACATCTTTAGCGAGATTGACCTTCGCGAAGAGGAATACCGGCAGTTGCTCACCGACCCGAGGAAGCCGCTGCTGAACCAGGCGGTGAACCCGGCGGCGCCGGGTTCGACCTTTAAGCTGGTGACGGCCGCCGGCGCGCTTGAAGAAGGCAACATTGTCCCGGAGACGGGGCTGAACGTGACCAGCCGGACGCGCTGGTTCGAAGGCGACGACGGGGTGATGTACGCGTTCGAGGACTGGGCGGTGCACGGCTACGTGAACCTGCACAGCGCGATTGCGAAGTCGTCGAACCTGTATTTCTACATGGCGTCGTGCGGGTTCCCGGACGAGGGCCGGCCGGGGATGGGCTCGGACATCTACGATTCGGCCTACCGGTTGCGTTATTACGCGCAGCGCTTCGGCTACGGCCGGCCGACGGGCATCGACACGGGCGATGAGGCGCCCGGGATCATCCCCGACCCGGAGTGGAAGTGGGAGTCGCGCGACCACCCGATGTTCAACCCCGAGGACCGGGAGTGGTATTACGCAGACACGTGCTTCATGGGCATCGGCCAGGGCGACGTGACGGCGACGCCGCTGCAGGTGACACGGATGACCGCGGCGATAGCCAACGGTGGCAACCTGGTGGTGCCGCGGACCGTGTGGGAAGTACTGTCACCGGACGGCGAAGTCGTGCGCACCTATGAGCCCGAATGGGAGGAGGTGCCGGTCGACCCGCAGCACCTGCACGAGATCCGCCAGGGGATGATCATGACAGTCCATGGCCAGGATGCATCCGGCCGGCTGGCGCATGCGCCGGGGCTGCGTGTCGCCGGCAAGACGGGTACCGCGGAGTTCACGACGCCGGAAGGCCTGGAGCTGGAGCACGGGTGGTTCACCGGCTACTACCCCTATGACGACCCGCAGGTTGCGGTGACCGTGTTCTACGACCGTGGTTCGGGCGGTCTTGATGCGGCGCCAGTGGCCGCGCAGATCTTTGCGTTCTTCGACGAACTGCAAAAGCAGCAGCTTGTGCGGGGCCAGGGCGAATGAGCATCACACTCGACCGGTCGGAGGGGCTGCGATCCCGGCGAGGCGCCCTGGGCGCATGGGACCGTTTCGACATCTGGATGGTGCTCGCGGCGATCGGCCTGGTCGTTTACGGGCTGCTCTTGATCTACAGCGGATCGAGCACGATGTACGACGGGCCAGCGTTGAGCCTGAACAACCCGGTGGTGAAGCAGGGGATGTTCGCGGCGATAGGCATCGTGATGATGCTGGTGGTCTCGCGCTTCGACTACCACTACCTGACGCATTACTGGTGGGTGCTGTACGCGGCGTCGATCGTGTCGCTGATTGGCGTGTTTTTCCTGGGACATACGGCGTTTGGCGCGACGCGGTGGTTCGAATTCGGGCCAATCCAGTTGCAGCCATCGGAGTTCGCGAAGGTCGCGGTGATCGTGACAATGGCGCACTTTTTCCAGCAGTGGGGCGGGAACGCAAAAGAGGTGCGGCCGTTTCTGATGTCGCTGCTGATTGTGGCGCCGGTGGTGGGGCTGGTGTTCATCCAGCCGGACCTTGGGACGAGCCTGATCTTCATCGCGGTGTGGCTGGGGATGGTGACTGTGGCGGGGGTGAGCCGGAACCACCTGATAATCCTTGGGGCGCTGGTGGTCGCGATCATGCCCTTTGCCTGGGCCTTCCTCGTAGCCGACTACCAGGTCGAGCGCATCTCGGTGCTGATCGACCCCTACGAGGACCAGGATGGGCTTGGCGCAG
>SLAK01000070.1 GCA_007126855.1 Dehalococcoidia bacterium
CGCGCTGCTGGTCGAGGCCGGTGCGGTTGGCCGGGAAGGTGTGGGTGCAGATGGGCACGCCGGTCTCGCGGTGGGCGCGGGCCGAAGCGCGGAGGACGCGCTCGTTCATCGGGTGCATCTCGGGCTCGGTCGCGCACTTGATGACGTTGGCGCGGATGCCGGTGGTGCTGATGCCCTCGGTGATGTCGCGAACCATGAGCTCGGTCATCTCGTGGTCCCGGCGGCCGACGAAGTAGAAGGGCACGGAATAGTAGAGCCCGGTGGGGACGATGATCTGCATCCCGGTCTTCTCGGCGGCTTCCTTTATAAACACGGGGTCGCGGCCCAGGTCGATGGGCGTGAGGTCGACCATTGTCTTGACGCCGGCGTCCATTGCGGCCTTGAGCTTTTCGACCGAGCGCGCCATGAGGGCGTCGCGGTCCCAGCGCTCGGGGCATTGCTGGATCATTGGAGGCCAGCGCACGAGCACGTGTTCGTGCATCAGTGTGAAGCCCATATCGGCGGTGTCGATCGGTCCGGTCGCGGTCTGGATGGTGGCCATGCGTCGCTCCTTTGTTAGCGCGAAAGAATACGGGGGATGGCGGCAAGCGTCAGCAAGGCGGTGGCGGGCTGGTTCGAACAACGCGCGACCGGGTGGCAGGAGGGGGCGAAAGCGGCCTATTATCGGCCAATCGGGCAGTCCGCCATTTGCAAAAGGGGGAGACCATGGCCGCACTGGACGGGATGCGCGTCCTGGACATGACGCAATACGAAGCAGGGACCTCGTGCACGCAATTGCTCGCGTGGCTTGGCGCCGACGTGGTGAAGGTGGAGGCGCCCGGCCGGGGAGATCCGGGACGTGGCGTGGCGCCCACGGGCCCGACGTCGCAGTACTTCCTGAACTACAACAGCAACAAGCGCAGCGTCTGCATCGACCTGGCGAACCCGGAAGGCCGGCAAATCCTGCTCGACCTGGTGCCGCAGTTCGACGTCTTCGTCGAAAACTACGGTCCCGGCGTGATCGAAAAGCTGGACCTGGGCTACGACGTGATGAGCGAGGTCAACCCGAGCCTCATCTATGGGCGGATCAAGGGTTTCGGGCTCGACGGGCCCTACAGCCAGTACAAGTGCTACGACTGGGTGGCGCAGGCGGCGGCGGGCGCCTTTTCGATGAACGGCTTTGCCGACGGGCCGCCGGTGGCGCCGGCGCCGACCATCGGCGATTCGGGCACGGGAATGCAGATGGCCCTGGCGATAACGGCGGCCTACGTGCAGAAGCAGCGTACCGGCGAGGGGCAGATGATCGAGCTTTCGATGCAGGAAGCGTCGACGATGTTCATGCGGACGCAGGGCCTGCGCGAGTGGGGCGAAAGCGAGCCGGAGCGCACGGGCAGCCGCAAGGGGATGCCGACCGATGTCTACCCGTGCAAGGGCGGCGGGCCAAACGACTACGTCTTCATCATGGTAGTGACGACGCGAATGTGGGACACGCTCTGCGCGGCACTCGACCGGCCTGACCTGCTGGCCGACGAACGCTTCGCCACCGGGATGAAGCGGCAGGAGCACGCTGACGAGCTGTGGGAGGAGATTGCGGCCTGGACGCGGCAATACGACAAGTATGAGGCGATGCGCCACCTGGCCGGGGCAGGGGTACCGTGCAGCGCCGTGATCTCGATGCTCGACCTGTTCCACGACCCGCACCTGAAGCAGCGGGGGCTGATCCAGCAGGTGGAGCATCCGGTCGACGGGGAACGGCTCTTGCTGGGCAACCCGATCCGGATGTCGAAGTCGCAGGTGCCGCTCAAGGCGGCGCCGCTGCTGGGAGACAACACCGATACCGTGCTGGCCTGCGACCTGAGGCTGAGTGACGAGCAGATCGCCGCACTGCGGGAAAAGGGGATCGTCGGATGACCGCGGTGAACACGGCGGCGAACGCCCGGGTGAACGAGCTCATCCGCACCCAGATCGCGGAGCGCAGGCAGATCGGCGTACAGGTGTGCGCGTACCAGGACGGCGAGATGATCGTCGATGCGTGGGCAGGCGCGATGGGTCCGGGGGAGGGGCGGCCGGTGCAGGCGGACTCGTTGTTCCTGAGCTTTTCCACGACGAAGGGCGTGGCCGCCACGCTGGTGCACATGCTGGCCGACCGGGGATTGCTCGACTACGACGCACCGGTGGCGAAGTACTGGCCGGCCTTCGCGCAAAAGGGCAAGGAGGGCATCACCGTCGCGCAGGCGATGAGCCACCAGGCCGGTCTGCACCGCATGCCGGAGCCGTTCGAGCCGGAGCACATCACCGACTGGGACGCTGGCATCCGGCGGATGGAAGAAGGCGAGCCGGCTTACCCGCCGGGGACAGCAACGGGCTACCACGCGGTGACCTGGGGCTGGATAGTCGGCGGCCTGGTGCAGGGTGTGACCGGCAAGCACATCAGGGACGTGATCCGCGAAGAAATCGCGGTACCGCTCGACGCGCAGGACGAGATGTTCGTCGGCATCCCGGACGGGCTGGACAAGCGCCTCACAACACTGGAGATCGCCATCGCCGGCGAGGGGCTGCCCATCGAAGAGGACGCGGAGTTCTACAAGGCGATGCCGAAGACGATGTGGCAACACTTCAACGAGATACCCTTCCGCAAAGCGTGCCTGCCATCGGGCAACGGGCATTTCACTGCGCGGGCGCTGGCAAAGATGTATGCAGCGCTGGCGGGGGACGGGTCGTTCGGGGGCACGCGGCTGGTCAGCCCGGAGCGCATCCCGGAGATGCAGCGGCTTATCACCAACGATGTGGACGTCGTGCTCGGCATGCCGACGCGGAAAGGTATCGGGTTCTTCCTGGGCGGGGAGCAGAATGGCATCCACGGACCGATTGGCCCGAACGAGTCGGCCTTTGGCCACCCGGGGGCCGGCGGTTCCGTGGCCTTTGCCGACCCGGATGCGCGGCTAGCCGTGGCCGTGACGGTGAACAAGATGAGCTTCCCCAACCCGGGCGAGGGCGCCACGCTGGAAATTTGCGACCTGATCCGCGAGGAGCTTGGTACGGGTTAGCCCGAGCCAACCGCAGAGGGCCGCGTGGCGCCCGCTTGTCCCCTGCAGGGCATTTGCTTGACACGATGACAAGCCCTGCGCGATAGTGCCGCATTATGCCCGCGCGATCGCGGGCGTGGCCAGGGGGAACAAAGCATGTCTTCACGTGCGGGGACGACAAACGGCCTGAGCCACCCGCTGCTGGGTTCGGTAATCCTGCTGCTGATAGCGGCGATCCTGATATTCGCCTACACCATCATCGTCGGCATCCTGAACGGCCTCGACCTTGTCGACTTCAGCCGCGAACTGCTGCTGGCCCACCTGCACGGCGGCACGCTGGGCTGGATGACGCTCGGGATCATGGCGGCCACCTTCTGGCTCTTCGCAGGCGAGGCCTCGCGGCCCGGGGAGCGGGCGCTGCAATCAGGGCGCGGGCTCGCAGTGCTGTCGGTGGCGGCAATTGCGCTGTACGTCGTCGCATTCGCGACCACCTTCGGCATGGCGCGGCCGCTGGCAGGGGTGCTTACCCTGCTCGGGCTCATTGGAGTCTTTGCGTGGACCGTGAGTCGTGTGCCATCGGTGACGCTCACGGTGCCACGGCTGTTCGTGCTTGTGGGCCTTGGCACGTCGATCATCGGCGGCAGCTTCGGCGTGCTGAACGGGCTTGCCATCGCGCGCGGCTGGGGCTGGGTGCCCGAATCCTTCTTCGACGCGCACCCGGGGACGATGGAGGTCGGCTTCATCATTCCTGTCGCCATGGGTCTCGCCGAATGGGGCCTGAGACGGGGCATGCCGGACGAGCGCGCGACCCGGGCCGGCCTGGCGCAGGTGGGCTTCATGTTCGTCGCTTTCCTGTGGGTGCTGTTCTTCATCCTTGCGGGGGTCGAGGAAATGGTCGGGGCGGGCGTCGCCTTTGCCATCGTTGGGTTGATCATTTTCTACTTCCGAATGTGGCCCATCGCGCGGACGACTTCGCTGCTGGAACGCGCTCCGGGGCGGCATGCCGTGGCGGCCGGGGTCTTCATCGGCGCGGCCATCGTTTATCTGTTCGTGGTGCTGCAAATGGCGGGCGGGGACTTCGACGAGATCCCCCGCGGGCAACTGCTGTCGTTCATCCACCTGATGTCGGTTGGGGGCACAACGAACGCGCTGTTCGCATTCACGCTCTATCTTGCGCGGCAGCTGCGGCCGGCGACGGTGCTCGACGACGTGGTGTTCTGGGGCGTGTGTATCGGTGTCACGGGCTTCGTGGTTGCCCTGAGCAGCGGCGTCGACGGGCTGATCCACCTGTTTGTGCCGCTGATGGGCGTTGCCCTGCTTGTGGCAATCGTGGTGCACGGGCTGGCGCTCGCAATGCAACCGATCAACGGGAAGGTGGCTGAGCCCTCGAGCTCGTAGCAGGGCAAAGCCCGCGTACCGCGAGGCAGACCCTGCTGCCGCTATGCTGGTGAGAGCACCGGCCAGGCAGGAGGGCGTATGAGCTACGACTTCAAGGGACGGCACGTTGTGGTGACCGGCGGCACGGGCGCGCTGGGGACCGCGGTAGTCCAGATGCTTGTGGACGCCGGGGCCACCTGCCATATTCCGGCCATTGACCAGGACGAGATCGCGCGCTTTGCGCTATCGGAGCATCAGCAGGTGGACGTTGCGGAAGGCATCGATCTCACCGACGAAGGCTCGGTGGAGGGATACTACAGGGGGTTGCCGGTGATCTGGGCATCGATCCATTGCGCGGGCGGCTTTGGGATGGGCCCAATCACAGAGACGCGCCTGGCGGACCTTCAGCGGCTGCTGTCGATCAACGTGGTGACGGCCTTCCTGTGCACGCGGGAGGCAGTCCGCGCGATACGCGACCGCGGCGACGGCGGGGGCAGGATCGTGAACGTGTCGGCTCAGCCGGGCATCGAGCCGCGGCGGTCCGGCCAACTCAGCGCCTACGCGGCCGCGAAGGCGGCCGTGGCCGCGCTCACCGAATCGGTCTCCACCGAGGTCGCCAG
>SLAK01000177.1 GCA_007126855.1 Dehalococcoidia bacterium
AGTTGCCGCCCCAGTGGATCGACGCGATCACGATGTCCGAATTGCGGCGATGACGGGAGACCTGCTGGATGACTTCGTCCGCCGAGGCTTTCGAAAGGTGCTCAAGGACGCGGACGCCGGGCGTGGCTTTCGTCGCGCGCCAGGCCGTGGGGATACCGCTGGTGGTGGAACCGAGTCCGAAGACCAGGACGCGGCGGCCATCCCCGGTTTCATGTACTGCGGGTTCCGCGCCTTCACGTTCGTCGCGTCCGGCCCCGGTCGCGGCAATACCGGCGCTCTCCAGTGTCTCCAGCGTTTCCAGCAGCCCGGCCGGGCCCCAGTCGAGCACGTGGTTGTTCGCCAGGTTGCAGCAATCGATGCCCGCCGCGGTCAGGCAACGGATGTTGGCCGGGTGCATCCGGTAGTTGATGCCCTTGGGTTCCGCCTCGTCGCTGATGGTGACGCTCGTTTCGAGGTTAATGAGGCGGGCATCCGGCTGCTGTTCGTCGAGCTCTTCCAGCGCGTCGCCCCAGATGTAGCGGAAGTCCACACGGTGCGGGATCGAGCCGTGCAGCCGCTCCGCAAGCGTGACGTAGTCGGCCGCGGACGCCAGGTGCGCCTCGAAGATGGCCGGATCGGAGGGATGGGGCAGGACCTGGTCGATGCCCCGCCCCGTCATGACGTCGCCACAGAGGAAGACCTTCACTGCGCCTCTCCGGTCAGGGCCCCGTGCTTCACTCCTCAGCGGCTCGCTCTTCCGCAGGGGGCGCCGTGATAAGCATCACCGGACGGTCGATCACCCGCACGAGCGCATCGGCCGTGCTCCCGAGCTCGAGTTCCGGCTCGGGCCTGCGGCCGTGGGTTGTCATGGTGATGAACCGGCAGCCCTGGTCGCCGGCGTAGTCCAGGATTGCATCGGGGACGCGGCCCTCGACGACGGCAGCGTGCTCGCCCGCGAGAGCGACGCCTTCCACGTAGTTCTGGGCCCGGCCCCGCATGGCATCGAGGAAGCGCCCCGCCTCCTCGTCCGATAGCCCCCAGGCGGTGTCCGGGTCGATGACATGCAGCAGATGGAGGGCCGCGCCGAGGTCATTCGCCAGCGCACGCGCGTGCGCTAGGGCCCGCTCGGACTCACCTGAGCCATCGAGGGGCACCAGGATCGATTCCACCGGCACGTAGGGCACATCCGGCGGTACGACGACCACGGGCACGCGCAGGGTGCGCACCAGCTTTTCGGCCACGCTCCCGACGCCAGGACGCCCGAACCCTCCCCGGCCGCGCGTGGTCATCACCACCAGCGAGGCGCGTATGCGGTCGGCCAGCCACCGAATCTGCGGAGCGATGGGGCCATCCAGCACTTCGGCGGAAACGGTCAGGCCGTTTAGCGCTTCGCTGTGGCGCATCTGCTCCAGGTAGTCGTTAAGCGTTTGCCGGTGCGCCTCGACGGACGTGCGCGGGTCCACATCGGCGAACTCCCAGTAGGCGTCGGCCGACGGCCGCACGGTGACCAGGTGCACCGGCCGGCCCTGTGCTTTCGCGATGGCGGCGGCCCAGGGGATGGAATCCTCGGCAATCGGCGATTCATCCAGCGGGACGAGAATGGGATCCATGTCATACCTCCGTGGTCTTTGTGCGCACCGGGCGCGGGCGTGTCACGAGGGGCGTCACGGTCACCGCAACCGTACCGCCGGGTGTTGTTTCGAACGCGGTCTCGGCCTGGCCAAACTGGCGGATCACCCAGGCGTTCGTCTCCAGGTGGCCGGAGACCAGGGGCGTGGTGAAACGCGAGACGCCGCCCGCCAGCGCCAGCGGCACCAGGAGCTGGTCCGCGAGGTGTTCGTCGACAGCGGCGCCGGCACGGTGGTGCTCCAGGAGTGCAGCCACAGCCCCTTCGGCAACGAGTTCGGCGGGCTTGCCGCGCTCCCCAACGCTGGAGAAGCCAGCCGCAACGTTCTGGTAGTGCGCGGTCAGGAAGATGCCGGCGCCGGGACCGGAGCCCGGGACGCGAAGCGGCTCGACTACAGCTGGCAGTCCCAGGCTGCCAAGCTCCTCCGCCGCACGCCGGGCCATCCGCTCGCTGATGTGCTCGAGGAGGCGCGCGGTCACCGCCCGGCCGGTGATGCGCAGCAGTTCACCGCGCTCACGGAGATCGACGGGTTGGAGAGGGGCGCCGCCATTTCCCTCGATGGTGCAAGCAACCTCTCCCCCGCCGGCCGGGAACCAGCCCCAGGCTTTCAGGGTGACATCGGCGCGAATGCCGGCTGCCGCAAGCACCGGCAGCCACACCTGCTCCACGTAGTCATATGGCGGGCTCCAGGGCACGTGCGTGCCACCGCGCAACACCAGCCGCGAACGCCCATCAGCGAGCGCGAGCGGCGGCAAGAGCGCGTGCAACAGCAGGGTTACCGACCCGGCCGAGCCGCCCTTGAGCTGTTCACCAATGTCGAAACGGTATTCACCGGCCACCGCTCTTCGTCGAGGAGCAAAGAACAGCTCCGTCGAGCGAAGCTCGGCGCCGGAGACGGACGCCCCGGAAAGGGCAGCGGCAGCGCGCACTGCGGCAAGGTGCTGCGCGGCCAGCCCCGGCTTCGGCCGCCCCTCGCGAACGTGCGTGATGTGAACTGGCACTCCCGCGACCATCGAAAGTGCGAGTGCCGTGCGCAGGATCTGACCGCCCCCTTCGCCATAGCGTCCGTCGATCTCCACGGTCATGCGGGTGCCTCGCTCTTCGCGGCGCCGGCGCCGTTCAACCGCCTTCTCCTGGCCCGGCAAAGCCCGGGCTCGCGTGGCGTTCCCGGAAGAAGCGCACCGCTTCGCGATGCCAGCGCGATGCAGCCTCGCCCGGCGCCGCATAGCCCAGGAAGTTTTCCAGCGCCTCACAGCTTTCGACCTCGCCGGTCGCGTCGAAGCCGACAACGCCCCGGGAACCATCGTCCCGCTCGATGAGCGCCCAGCCGGCAAGCTGCGTCTCGATGATCAGGCCCTCCTCGTTCTCGTCGGCGAAAATCGCCCGCCAGTCGGCCGCTGCGGGCATGATCTGCAAAACACGACAGTTATCGAACGGCATGACAACCACCCCTCACGATCGTAGCGAAGCGGCGGCAAGGTATGCGCGCCCCTTTGGTTCCCCGTGGCGAGCCATACGACCCTTTGCCGCCGCTGTCCTTTGCCAGACCCGGTGGTTGTCCGCCTACCAAAAGCCGTACGATACCGGTGCGATGCGACTGGCAGCCTGCGAGCCGTACGGGAGGAGCCCCTATGACCGTTAGCTATCTCGACCCCACCGCGGAAGAAGGCGTCCCCGTCCACGCCTACGAGTTTTACCTGGACACAACGAAGACGTTCACGCTCGGGCTGGTGGCCAACACCTTCCCGGACGGCACCCGGTTCATGGACAAGCTCGAGCCGGCGCTTGCGGAACTCGCGCCAAACGCCACCATCAAGCGCTTCCAGAAGCCCGGCCTGCTGCCCATCGAAGGCGACCAGCTCGACGCGATCCAGGCGGAGTGCGACGCCGTTATCGCCGGGTGGGGCCATTGAGGGAGCTGTACATCCGGCACCGTGCGTGACGGAGCAATCCTTGCCAAAGCCGCCATCCCGGTGGTCGCCGTGGTGACCGAGCAATTTGTCGACCAGTCGGAGTTCGTCGCGCGCGCGGCCGGCGTCCCCGGCGTCCCGCGCTATGCATTGCCCCATCCTTGCGCCGGCACCGGCGAGGAGAACCTTGCCCGCGTCGCGCGGGAAGCCGCGCCGGGCATCCTGGCCCTGCTGCGAGGCGATTCCTGATGCTCCGCGCAACGCAACACGCCGCCCCGGACGAGGCCGCCGCGCTTGAAGCGTTCCACGCGCGCGGGTGGACCGACGGACTGCCGGTCGTCATCCCGACGCCGGAGCGCGTGGAGGAAATGCTGACCGCAGGCGGCGCCGACGCCGACATCATCCTGGGCACCATCGGCCCGCGCGACGGTGAGGCGACGGTCGAGAAAGTCGCTATCAACGCCGTCATGGCCGGCTGCCTGCCAGAGCACTTCCCGGTCGTGCTGGCGGCGGTCAAAGCCGTCTGCGACCCGGCGTTCGACATCGGTGAAGTGCAGAGCACGACACATGCGCTTGGCCCGGCGATCATCGTGAACGGCCCTGCGCGGCAGGCGTGTGGTCCCATCGCCTCGGGCTGGGGCGCACTGGGCCCGGGGCACCGCGCGAACGCGAGCATCGGCCGCGCCCTGCGGCTGGTGCTGATCAACATCGGCGGCGGACGGCCCGGCCTTTCGGATATGGCGGTGCTCGGCCAGCCCGGCAAATTCACCTGCTGCGTGGCCGAGGCCGAGGAAGATAGCCCGTTCCCGCCGCTGCATACCGCCTTCGGCTTCGATGCCGAGCAGTCGGCCGTCACGCTGGTTGGCGTGGAATCGCCGCACTCGGTGATGGCCGTCGTCGACAAGGACGACCCGGAAGGCCCCGAGCGCCTGCTGCGGGTGCTGGCCGCGTCCATCGCCAACGCGGGCTCGAACAACACCTATTTCGGCGGCGGAGCCGTCATCGTGCTGCTCAACCCCATCCACGCGGGCATCCTGGCCGAGGCGGGCATGACCCGCGCCGAGGTGCAGCAGCGACTGGCGGAGCTGGCGGTGACGCCTCGCGCGACGCTCAGCAGCTATGCGCCGTTCAACCCCATCTCGCCCGGCGAGCCCGGCGACGTGATCCCCGCCGTGCGGAAGCCGGAGAACATCGTGGTAGCGGTCGCAGGCGGCCCGGGTATCTATTCGGCAGTGTTCAACTCGTGGGGCGGCGGGCGCACTGGCGGCGTGCCGGTCACGAAGGAAATCGAGTTGGAATTCGCCTGCGAGCTGCCGCTGGCGCAAACCTACAGCTGAGCGCAAGGCTCGACGGCAGGAGTGCACCATCACCAGGATCGTCATCGACACCAACCTCTTTGTCGCGGCGCTCGTGAACCCGGCCGGCTCTGCCGGGTCCCTGCTGGAACTCTGGC
>SLAK01000029.1 GCA_007126855.1 Dehalococcoidia bacterium
CGCGAAAACTGCGTCGTCGAGGACGGCACCGATGGGACCTGCATCGAGGACAGCCAGGGACGGACCATCGTCGGCGGCGCGGCCAAGGCGCGGCAGGAAGACGTGTTGGACCTGATGGTCCGCCACGGGTGGATCACCCTGGACGAGGCCGAGGCAGCGAAGGCGCGCGAGCTCCGCGTTCACCCGGTCTCCAACCCGATCAAGACGCCCGAATACATCGAGAACTGGGTGCAGCCCATGCTCATCCGCATGTGCAAAGCGGGCGTGATCGACATGATCGACGGAGCGAGCGATTGTCGCAGCAGTGTCCTGAGCGCCGGCTATGACGTGACTGTCGCGCTCGACTGGGAGGCGACAGAGCGCGCTCAGGCCCTGGTCCAGGAGCGCATCGCGCTGGGCCTGGAGGCGGGCTCCAACGCGCACAATGCGTCAGTGGTCACGATCGATGCGCGGAACGGCGAAATGATTGTCTACGTCCCCAACCGCGACGGAGAGAACCAGACCGATCCGCGTGTTGCTGGCAATATCGACCAGGCTGTCGAACCGCGCGGGCCGGGCTCCTCGTTCAAGCCGCTTATCTACCTGGCCTGGTTCGACTCCATCCCGAAGGCGCCGATGAGCACCCTGTGGGATACGAATAACCTCCCCGTCGACGGCGCGGTCATCCGCAACCCGCGCATGGATGTCGGCACTGAAGGGCTGATCACGGCGGCGCAGGGACTGGGCGGTTCACAGAATATCCCCGCGTTCCGGGCGGCGGACGAAGCCGGCATCCATGTCGTCATCGAGTACGCGAAGCGGATGGGCATCACGACGCTGGAGCAGAATTTCGACCCCACCTTCCGCGAACATTCGGAGGTGGGCTACGGGCCCTCGATCGCGACGGGCGGCGCCAATGTGACCCCGGTGGACCTGGCCTACATGAACACCGTCTTTGCCAACATGGGCGAAATGGTTGGTGTGCCGCACCTGGCGGAATACAAGAGCAAGGACGAGTTCAAGAGCGTCCAGTCTTCGACCGGGGCGGGCTGGGACGAGGCCTGGCAACAATCGGTCGACTTCCGCCGCGGCAACATCCGGCTGGAGGGCACACGGGAGCTGGATCCCGTCGTCATCCTGGAAATCCGGGATTCAAACGGGGACGTCATCTTCCAACAGGGCGAGCCCCACCGCGTGCAGGTCATGGATCCTGGTTCGGTATGGTTGGTCCACAGCATCCTGGCCGACTGCACGACGCGGTTGATTATCTGGAGCTGCGGCGGCAGCAACGATGACACGGCCCTGGACGTGTTCGTCGATGGCACGCGGCTTCCCGCGGGCGTGAAGACCGGCACGCAGCAGGGCTTCGAGAGCGCGGACGACACGCTGTCGAACTGGACCGTCGGCTACTCTCGCTATGCGGGGACGGCGCTCTGGGTGGGCAACGCGAATAATGAGCTGGTGCGCGATGGTCCGCGCCACGGCTTCGCGTCTTCGCACACAACCATTCGCCTCTACAAACACTGGATGGCGTCATACCACGACTACCTGCAAACGAATGGCGTGGTCGACGGCGGGTTTGTGGGTTTCGATGACCTGCGGCCCGGGAACGTCGCCCTGTCTGCTATCCAGTCCGCCGCCACCGATCGTGGACACAACGGGGGCTGCGACCAGATGCTCACCGGCTGGATCCGGACGGATGTTGGGTATGAAGACGAGTGTGAGGAAGCCGAGATCGACGTGCGCAGCGGCTTGCTCGCCGGACCGAATACGCCCGCCCAGTTCCGCGAGACGCGCCGCTTTGTGAAGCTGCCCGACCGCGCGGCCGACCTGGCCCGCGCGCTGGCACGCCAGATTAACTCCAGCGGCGGCAAGCGCATCCCCATCATGCCGACCGAGACGAGCACCGGCGACCCCGCGCTTGCCATCACCTCTCCCACGAATGGCTCCACCGTCGACCAGGACATGGAAGTGGTGGGCTCGGTGAACAGCGCAGAGGTGGTGGAGTGGACGCTGTCCATGGGCCAGGGAGCAAACCCGGGGAGCTGGGTGGAGATCGGCTCTGGCAGTTCGGCGGTTTCCAATGCCGTGCTCGGAGCGATCTCGCTCGAAAGCCTGGAAGCGGAAGGCGTCTATACCCTGCAGCTCACGGCCCAGGACGCCATCGTCGGTTCGCTCATGACCTCGGTCCAGGTAAACGTCGTGCTGCAGCCCGAGGAGCCCGAGGAACCCGACCCCACGCCGACCCCCGACCCGGATGTGCAACACCCGCTGGGCTACGAGCTCTGCGATTTCGACCCGGATGGGTGCGAGTACGAAACGCTGTCGCTCACCGTGCATTGTGGGCCAATGGGCTGGTTCGCGGACCCGAAGCTGGAATGGACCGGCTACGGATGGCAAAGCTTCAGGGTGCAGAACCCGCACGACGCTGGTGTGGTTGCTTCCCAGGTGTGCGGCAACTGAGCGTTTGATTGTTCGGGTAGTCTCGCCAGCTCCGTACGGTATCGAAGGCTAACGGAAGCGGTAGCCTTCCTTGAGTCCGGTCTCCTGAGCCCATTCCGCCGCGGACACTTTGCCCGAACCTTCCGGCTGCACCCGGTGGATCCGCAGGACGCTTCCGTTCAGGCGCACGTCGAAACCTTCATCGTGGACGCGGAGCACACGCCCCGGCATGCCAGATTCCTGCTCGCCGGTGAGCCTGCAGTCGAAGATGCGGAGCCGGGAGTCCTGCACCTTCGTCCATGCACCGGGCTGGGGGTTGCACCCGCGGATGAGTGCATAAAGGCGATCTGCCGGCTCGTGCCAGCGGATTTCGCCGTGCTCGTCGCGGCAGGGCGGCTCGTAGGTGGCGAGCGCGTGGTCTTGCTCGATCCGCGGCGCCACGCCGTCGGCGACCATGCCGATCGCCTCGCGCATGGCCGAAATCCCTTCGGTGAAGAGCGCGTTGAAGTAGAGCGAGCCGACCGTGTCATCTGGCCCGATAGGCACGCGGCGCTGGAGCAGAATCGGACCGGTATCGATGCCTTTGTCCGGCCAGAAGATCGTGAGGCCTGTCTCCTTCCGCTGGAAGATGACGGCCCAGTTGATGGCCGACGAGCCGCGATGCAGCGGCAGCAGGCTCGGGTGGTACTGGATGGTCCCCTTCGTGGGGATGCCGAACACTTCGTCCGGCAGGATCTCGGTCACGAAGGCCATCGCGCAGAGGTCGGCGCCGGCGTCTCTCCACCGCGTGATGCCTTCGTCCGTCTTCAGGGCGCGCGTGTCGACGGTTGGGATGCCCTGTTCGGAGGCCGCGGCCCAGAGCGGGTCCGGCCGGCGTCCCTCGGCGGGCTGCGGCGCGCTCACGGCGGTGACCTCGACGCCGTCGTCGATCAAACGCTTGAAAACTGCTTCGCCAAAGGCTGCCTGTCCGATGATTGATACGCGCATGGTAGGTGCACCTCCGTCGTCCGGCTCGGGCCATACCCTACCGCAGCGGGAAGGATGGGGCATTTCTGAGACTTGCGCCGTGCGGAATCCGCCGTTGGCCTCTACACTTGGGTCATAATGTTGCGCTTCTGCAATGAGGGTATCCGGGGCGACGCGACGCACGTCGCCCCTGTCCGCGATCGATAGCTGCTTCAGCCAAGCAACCCCATCCCCGAGTTTTCCGGCGAAGGAGCAGAGCATTGATCGTTGTTGAATCCGCGCGCATTGCCGACGCGCAGGCTATCCACGAACTGGTGACCCACTGGGCCGATCGCGGCGATATGCTGCACCGCCCCGTGGCGGAAGTCTACGAATCCATCCGCGATTTCAAAGTCGCCCGCATCGACGGTGAGGTCGTTGCGTGCGGCTCGCTGCACATCATGGGCCCGGACCTGGCGGAAATCCGCTCGCTCGCGGTCCGCGAGAATGTGCAGGGCAAGCGGCTCGGTGCGGCGATTGTCGAGGCATGCCTTGAGGATGCGCGCATGCTGGGGCTGGAACGCGTCTTCGCACTCACCTACCGGCCCGGCTTCTTCGAACGGCAGGGCTTCCGGCTCGCGAACGTCATGGAGTTCCCCCAGAAGGTCTGGAACGAGTGCGTGCGCTGCCCGTTCTTCACGGACTGCCGGGAGGTGGCCGTCGTGCTGGACCTTGGCGGGAAGGATGAGGCCGTGCCCGTGGTGCAGGCGGTTGATCGCAGCTCCTAGCCACAGTCCTGGAACGTCGACGCTGCAGCGACGGGGAGCGCAAGGGCGTTCCGCCCTATCCCCGTGGCGGCCGAGACGTCCACCGATGTTCCCGGCGGCAGCACACCCGGCTGCATGAGGCGGCGGGACATCTGCGCGGCCGTGAGGCTGGCGCGTTCTGCTGTTGCGCCCTGGAGCACGATGCCGGCCTGCTCAACATCGTAGCGATCCGCGCGGTCGGTTGGCCGGACCATCGTTTCGATAAGGTCCAGCGCCCGCGTGACAGTAGGCTCGCTCGCCGTGGCCAGGTTCACCAGCAGGAAGGAGAGCGGTGCATCGGGCGCCAGCTCCGAAAGGCTGTAGAGGTAGCGCATCAGTGCCGTCCGGCCGTTGGTGGCCGCATTCGGGCGCGACGCAGCCGCGCGGGCGGCCCTGCGCTGGGCGGCGGGGAATGCGAGGACACGGGGGCGAAGCCTGTGGACGGTTGCTGGCATGGCGGGGGCGCTCTCAGGTGTTTCAGCGTGAGTTTGGCCCCGGCCATCCACCCGCGCGACCCGGGATTTCCCTGCCGGGGCTCAGGATAGCCCTGACGATCCCCCGTGCAACTGCCGATTCCGGCTCGAGTCCGGCAATCGTTCAGTCTCATGCCCGGCCGCTACGGCGCTCGATGACTCGAGGGAAGGCAGATTGGGCGCCCGTCAGGCATGTGGCGTTGCCGTGGCTGCGCCCAGGTGCTCCAGCAACAGTGCGTTCACCCGCTCCGGCTCCTCCTGCTGGACCCAGTGGCTCGCCTCCGGCAGATACTCCATGC
>SLAK01000380.1 GCA_007126855.1 Dehalococcoidia bacterium
ATGCCCAGGCCCTCGGCCGCTTTGGCCACGCGGATCGCGATCTCGCCCCGGTTGGCAATCAGCACCCGGCGCAGCGGGCGCCGCATTTCGTCTGCCTCTCGCATACATCCCCCTCGGATTCTGTCCAGCAGGCGCAGAGACACGGCTGCACGGAGCAGCGGCTGTCCGATCCGCACCTCGAACAGAGGATAGCGCCTGCGGCCCATCGCTGCGACGAGCGCTGCCGCGGCCCCGCTGGAGTGCTATGCTGCCCCATCGCCGGCGCTGCTCGCGCCCAGGAGGAAGCAATGCCCGAGTGGTCGAACTGGTCAGGCAGCGTGCACGCCACCCCGGCGGCGGTCGCGTCTCCGTCATCGGAAGAGGAGTTGCAATCACTCGTTGCGAACGCGGCTGCGGCGGGGCGAACCGTCCGCGTGGCGGGCACCGGGCACTCGTTCGTCCCGCTCTGCGCCACCGACGGGTTGCTGCTGAGTCTCGACGGGCTGCAGGGGCTGGTGTCGGTGGACGCCGGCGCGGGGACAGCCACGTTCTGGGCGGGCACAAAGATCTGGCAGATGGGCGAACCTTTGCTGGCGCACGGTTTCGCGTTGGCGAACCAGGGCGACATCGATAAGCAGGCGATTGCGGGCGCGCTCTCGACGGCGACGCACGGCACCGGTGCTGCGCTCGGCAACCTGTCCTCGATGCTGACCGGCGCTCGGCTGGTGCTCGCCGACGGCTCCATCCTCGACGTTTCGGAAGATTCGGATGCGGCAACGCTCCGCGCTGTCCGTGTTTCGCTCGGGGCACTGGGGGTCCTGTCGCAGGTCACCCTGCGCGTTGTCCCTGCCTACCGGCTCTACGAGAAGTCCTGGCCCGAGAACTTCGACGCATGCCTGGAGCGCGTCGACGAGCTGGTCGCCGCCTACCGGCATTTCGAGTTCTGGTGGGCGCCGCCGGTCGACCTGTGCGCGGTGAAGACGCTCAACCCCACCGCGGAGGAGATCGGCGTGCGCGACACGGAGCCGCCGTCCGGGCCGCTGAAGCGCTACATCAACCCGGAGCGCGTCGACTGGAGCTACCGCATCTTCCCCTCGGAGCGGGACATTCCCTTCAACGAGATCGAGTTCTCGGTGCCGGCGGAGAACGGCCCGGCCTGCGTCCGCGAACTCCGCGAACTGATGAAGAGCGTACACCCCGACGTGCTCTGGCCGATCGAATTCCGGACCGTGGCAGCCGACGACACCTACCTCAGCCCGCACTATGGCAGGCCGTCGGTCACCATATCGCTCCACCAGGCGGCCGAACTCCCACATGAAGCGTTTTTCGCGAGCGCGCAATCGATCTTCGCCAACCACGGGGGCCGGCCGCACTGGGGCAAGTGGCAAACGTGGACGGCTGAGGAGCTTCGCCCGCTGTACCCGGAGTGGGACCGCTTCGCCGAAGTGCGCCGCCGGGTTGACCCGGGCGGCCAGTTCCTGAACCCCTTCCTGCGCCGGATCCTGGGGGAATAGGGCAGCCGGCCTCTGTCACCCCGGGCTCGCCGACGATGGCGCCACCCTTTGCACACCTGACGCGGACTTTCCTGTCACCCGGCGCTGCCGACGATCACGACGATGAGCCAGTCGCTTCCGCAACAACTGCACCGTCTTCCAGACCTGCCGTCGATGCCCCTGGTCGCGACGAAGGTACTGAACATGGTTGGCGATCCGCGCACGACGCCGGAGCAGCTTGCGGACGTTGTGATGACGGATCAAGCGCTCAGCGCCAAGCTGATCCGGATCGCGAACTCCGCGGAATACGCGTTCGGCCGGCGCTGCGCGAGCACCCGTGATGCCATTCACCTGCTTGGGTTCTTGCTGGTCCGCCGCCTGGCGGTGACGGCGAGCCTGGCGGACCTTTTCGATGGGTCAGATGCCAACGACACGGCGTTCGACCTGGATCTTTTCTGGGGGCACAGCCTGACTGTCGCTGTTGCGGCTGAAGCGGTGGCGAAGTCGACCCGAACAGTTCGTGCAGACGAAGCGTTCACCGCTGGAATCCTGCACGATATCGGCCGCCTGGCCATTCGCCGGGCTCTTCCGGAGGAGTTCCGTGCAAGCCTGGACCTGGCGGCCTCCGAAGGCATTTCCCTGCGCGAGGCGGAAATGCGGGCGACGGGCCATTCGCACGAACAGGTGGGCGCGGCGCTGGCGCTCAAGTGGCGGTTCCCACCCCACCTTGTCGCCGCCATTGAATCGCACCACAACAGCGAACTCACGGTGGAGGATGGCCTCAGCGGAATCATCGCGAACTGCGACCGGCTCGTGACTCGGCTGGGCATCGTCAGTGACTTTGGAAACCGGGAACAAGACGGCGAAATCGAACCGGAACTGCGGGAGGTCGCCGCCCTGGCCGGAGGGACCACCGCGATCATGAACCAGGCGGCCGTCCTGATGGACGAGTTCCTGGATCGGCCGGGGTTTGAGTTCATGGCGTTTACCGAGGTGTAGCCGGCAACTACGGTGCACCGCACGTTCGAAGGATGCGCTACAGCAGCACCCCACCGGTTCAATGAACATGGCCGGATGCCAGTTCCGTGCTCACGACCGCTCCCCATCCGGAGCCACCCGGCCATAATGGGATTTGTGGACGATGACTACCTCGCCCTCGACGATGACACGTTGCTGGCGCAGTGCGAAGTCGACACCTTTCGTGCTTCGGGGCCGGGCGGGCAGCACCGGAACAAGACCGATAGCGGGGTGCGGCTGCGGCACCGTCCGACCGGGCTAACCGCCCAGGGCGTCGAGAGACGGTCGCAACACGAGAACCGGGCCACGGCCCTGAAGCGGCTGCGCGCACGCATTGCCATGGAGCACCGCAGACCCGTGGAGCTTGACGCCTACTCGCCGCCGCCGGAACTGGTGCGCCTTCTCCCGGCAACCCCGGATCGCATCAAGAGCCGGCACCCGGATTTCTGGCGCGGCGCGCAGCACCTGCTCGACCTGTTCGTCGCAACTGGCTGTTCGCTGTCGTCCACCGCAGGCTATCTCGGCATCAGCACCGGGCAACTGTCGCGCCTCATGGCCAGCGAGCCGGAGCTGCTGCGCAAGGTGAATGCGCTGCGCCAGCAGCAAGGGCTACGCCCGGTGCGCGGGTAGCTCCCCAGTGAAGGGGCAGAGAACACCTTCCCCCTACCAGGTATCCACGTTGCGGCGCTTCTTGTCGTGGGGCGGGGGTGGCTTGCGATAGGAGCTCAGGGCGCTGGTGACCCAGCGGCGGGAGTCGGCCGGGTCGATCACGTCGTCGACCTGGAAGGCGGTGCCGGCGCTGAGGGCTTTGCCGCGTTCGTAGGCCCTGGCGACGAGCTCTTCGTAGCGGCGCTGACGCTCCTGCGGGTCTTCGATGGAGGCGAGCTCGTTGCGGAAGCCAAGCTTCACCTGGCCTTCGAGGCCCATGCCGCCGAACTCGCCCGTCGGCCAGGCCACGGCGAAGAAGGGCTCCTTGAAGCTGCCCCCGGCCATGGCCTGGGCGCCCAGGCCATAGGCCTTGCGGAGCACGATGGTCATATGGGGAATGGTAAGGTTGGCGCCGATCACGAAGAGGCGGCTGCAGTGGCGAACCAATGCGGTCTTCTCCACCTCGGGCCCGACCATCATGCCGGGGGTGTCACAGAGGACCAGCAGGGGTATGTCGAAGGCGTCGAGGAGCTGCATGAAGCGGGCGGCCTTGTCGGAACCGTCGCTGTCGACCGCGCCGGCCAGGTGGGCCGGATTGTTCGCGATGACGCCGATGGACCGGCCCTCGATGCGGATGAAGGCGGTGACCATGCCCAGCCCAAACTGTGGACGCAGCTCCAGCACCGAGCCGGCATCGGCCATGGTGTGGATGACGTCGCGCACGTTGTACATGCGCAGGCGGTTCTCGGGCACGGCGCGCCTGAGCAGGCGCTGGTCGGGGCAGTCCCAGTCCTTGATCGGTCCCTGGAAGTAGGAGAGGTACTGTTTGGCGACCCTCACCGCTTCTTCTTCGTCTTTGACCGCGATATCGACGGTGCCGTTGGGCACCTGGACATCCATGGGGCCGATCTCTTCGGGTGCGAAGACACCCAGGCCGCCGCCTTCGACCATGGCCGGGCCGCCCATGCCGATGTTGGAGTTGGCGGTGGCGATGATGACGTCGCACATGCCAAGAAGTGAGGCGTTCCCCGCGAAGCAGCGGCCGGAATTGATGCCGACCATAGGGACGAGGCCACTGAGGCGCCCCATCGTGGCGAAAGTGGGCGTATCGAGCGGGCGGTACGCGCCGAGATCCCTGGCTTCGTCGGGCGCTTTGCCCCCCTCGCGCCTTCCGCCGGTGCCGGCGCGGCCACCGCCGCCTTCGGTGAAGAAGACCATTGGCATGCGCCACTTCTCGGCCAGCTCCAGCATGCGGTCCGTCTTGGGGTGGTTGATGGCGCCCTGGGTGCCCGCCAACACGGTGTAGTCATAGGACAGTACGACGCTGCGAGAGGTGGGCTCGGGGAAGAGGTCGCCGTTGATGGTGCCAACGCCGCAGACCATGCCATCGCCGGGGAACTTCCTTACCACCTCTTCCAACGGCAGACCGGTGCCAGGCGTGAGCGTGATGGTGCCATGCTCGACGAAGCTGCCCGGGTCGCAGAGGTCTTCGACATTCTCGCGCGCGGTGCGCTGGCCGGTCTTGCGGCGCTTCTCCACGGCGTCAGGACGTGCCTCGTCGGTGGTGTGCCAGTGGCGGTCCAGCACCTCGGCCAGGTCGGGCCGGATGGCGTCCAAATCGACCTCTTCATCGGCAGCCACCTCCGCCAGGTCGACTTCCCCCTCCTCCATGTAGACCAAGGCATGGCCTTCGTAAACGGTGTCCCCGGGCTCAACGTCGATGCGCTTGACCTCGCCCGAGGCTGTGGCACGGATGACGTGCTCCATCTTCATCGCTTCCATGACCAGGAGCTGCTGGCCG
>SLAK01000012.1 GCA_007126855.1 Dehalococcoidia bacterium
CCGCCGGTGCTGGGTTCCGTCGTCTTCTTCTACGGCGGCTGGCCCTTCGTGCGCGGGGCGGTGGACGAAGTCCGCCCCTGGGCGCCGGGCATGATGATGCTGATCTCGCTGGCCATCACGGTGGCATTCGCCGCGAGCCTTGTCAGCCTGGTGAGCCCGCTGGAGTTCGAGCTGTGGTGGGAGCTGGCAACGCTGGTGACGGTGATGCTGCTCGGCCACTGGATGGAGATGCGGGCGTTGGGCCAGGCGCGTAGCGCGCTCGCCGCGCTGGCAGAGCTGCTGCCCGACGAGGCCGAACGGGTGGTGAACGGCGAGACGGAGCGCGTGCCGGTCACCGAGTTGGCGACAGGCGACGTGGTGCTGGCCCGGCCAGGCGCACGGGTGCCGTCTGACGGGACGATCGACGAAGGGCAAGCGGACCTGGACGAATCGGTGATAACGGGCGAATCGAAGCCGGTGAGCAAGGGCCCGGGCGACAGCGTGGTCGCGGGGGCGGTGGTGGCGGGCGCCGCGTTGCGCATCCGCGTTTCGGCGGTGGGGGAAGACACGAGGCTGGCGGGGATCCAGCGCATGATCGCCGAGGCGCAGCAATCGAAGTCGCGGACTCAGGTGATGGCAGACCGCTTCGCAGGCCTGCTGTTCTACATCGCGATCGTAGCGGGGACAATCACGGCTGCGACCTGGGGCGTGCTCGGCGAAGGGGAGGCGTCGGTCGTCCGGACCGTAACGGTGCTGGTTATTGCGTGCCCGCACGCGCTGGGGCTAGCGGTGCCTCTGGTGGTCTCGATCTCGACGGGCATGTCGGCGCGCGCGGGGATCCTGGTCAAAGACCGCCTTTCGCTGGAACGGATGCGGCTGGTCGACACGGTGCTGTTCGACAAGACGGGCACTCTAACGAAAGGCGAACACCGGGTCAGCGGCGTCGCTTCGGCAAACGGCAACGGCGGCGACGTGCTGCGGATTGCGGGCGCGGCGGAGCGCGACAGCGAGCATCCCCTGGCACGGGCGATCGTGCGCGCCGCGCGGGAAGCGGGCGAGCTCCCGGCGGCGTCAGACTTCCGCGCGGAGCCCGGCCGCGGCATCTACGCAACGGTGGAAGGCGCGCCGGTGGCGGTCGGCGGCCCGGCGTTGCTGGCGGCCGGAGGCGTGGAGCCGCCCGACGGCCTTGGCGAGGCAGTCTCGGAATGGCGGGGGCGCGGTGCGTCCATTCTTTATGTGCTGCGTGACGGGAGCGTAGAGGGAGCGCTGGCGCTCGAGGACGAGATCCGGCCGGAGTCCTTCGACACGGTGCGTTCGCTGCGGCAACAGGGAGTCCGCGTTGCGATGATCACGGGCGACGCCCGCCAGGTGGCCGATGCCGTGGGCGCCGAGCTCGGAATTGACGAGGTGTTCGCCGAGGTCTTGCCAGAAGACAAAGACAAGGCGGTGGTCGAACTGCAATCCCGCGGGCGGATTGTGGCAATGGTGGGAGACGGCGTGAACGATGCGCCGGCACTGGCCCGGGCGGACGTGGGCATTGCCATTGGCGCGGGGACGGACGTGGCGATCGCGTCGGCGGGCGTGGTGCTGGCTTCGGACGACCCGCGGGGCGTGCTGTCGATCCTGCGTCTTTCGAAAGCGAGCTACCGGAAGATGCTGCAGAACCTTGGCTGGGCGGCGGGCTACAACGTGGTCGCGCTGCCGCTGGCGGCGGGGGTGCTGGCGCCGATCGGGATCGTGCTTGCGCCGGCGGTGGGCGCCTTGCTCATGAGCATGTCGACGGTGATCGTGGCATTGAATGCGCAGTTGTTGCGGAACGTGGGGCTGAGCGTGGAGGCCGGGAGTTGAGAACGATGTGGAAGGTGGGAACAGCGGCGGCGATGGTGCTGGCGGGGGTGTTGCTCGCCGCGTGCGGGAATGATGCCGACGATGCTACGCCTGGCGCAATGCCGGCGGATGATGAGCACGAGGAGATGTTCGATGACCCGGGCATGATGCATGTGCACGGGCTGGGCATGAATCCTGCGGACGGGCTGCTCTACGTTGCGACGCATACCGGGCTGTTCCGGCTGAGGGAGGGGGGCGAACCTGAGCGCGTGAGCGAGCGGTTGCACGACTTCATGGGCTTCACCGTGGTCGGCGCCGACCACTTCTACACGAGCGGCCACCCGGACTTGCGCGATTACCGGGAGGGTGAGCTGCCGCCACACCTTGGGCTGATGGAAAGCACGGACGGGGGGCGCACCTGGACGCCAGTAACGCTGCTCGGCGACGCGGACTTCCACGCGCTGCGCTACGAGCACGGGATGGTGTACGGCTTCGACAGCACGGGGCGGCGTTTCATGACCTGGGATGGCGAAGGCGATTGGGAAGAGCGGTCGACGTTGCTGCTGTACGACTTCGTGGTACATCCGGAGGAGCCCGATGTGGTCATCGCGACCACGCAGGCGGGGCCGGCGAAAAGCACGGACGGCGGTCGCACCTGGTCCCCGATCGAGGGTGCGCCTTTGCTGGTGTGGCTGGAATGGGCGCCGGCTGGGGGACTCTGGGCTATCGGGCAGGCCGGCGGTGTGTTCCTCAGCGAAGACGACGGCCAGTCCTGGGCGCAGCAGGGCCAGGCTGAGCGCGACGCCGAGTCGTTCCTTGTTGAGGACGGTGTGCTGTATGTGGCCCTGCTGGACGGCGGGATCGCGCGTTCCGAAGACGGCGGAGCGACGTGGACGTGGCTCTATGAGCCCTGATCGCGAAGGGTGCGGCGCATTTCTTCGAATTCTTCGCGGGTGATCTCACCGCGGGCGAAGCGTTCTTCGAGGATGGCCATGGCGTTGGAGCGTGGCTGGCGTGGTTCTTCGCGGCGGCTGGTGCGGTCGATGATGGTGACGATGGCCCAGATGACGAGCCCCCAGAAGATGAGCATCCAAAGGCTGGCTGGAAGCCACCAGCTCCAGAAGTCGAACGGGTGCCACATACGGCAGGCCTCCTTCGAGCGCGCTGTGTGCCACTGCCATCGTGTCGCGATTCGCCGGGAATGGGAAGGAGGGGAGGAAGTGGTTGCGGTAGGCTGAGGCGTTTCCCGGTGCCAAGGTCATCGACTACCGTGAGCGGCCGCAGCATGGCTACCGGGCGATGCATATCATCGCCACCTCGAGTACAAACCTTCCTGTCGAAGTACAGGTGCGTACACGCGCGCAGGACGTGTGGGCCAATGTGAGCGAACAAGTGGCCACCAGGATCGACCTCGATGTGAAATACGGTGGAGGGCCAAGCTTCGTACAAGATGCTCTTTCATCAACATCGGAGCTCTGGCGCCTCTGGGATCTGAGGGCACAGGAATCCCTGGAGCTAAGTCGGCGCGCTAACGAGCTGTTACGGGAGTCCGAGAGACTGGTCGCATCAGAAACCACGCAAGGTCGGAGAGAGGGACGCCGGATTCGCGCCGAAGCTCTCGCTGCGCTCCAAGTAGCACAGGCCACTATGGACGAAACGGATCCCATCTCTATTGAAGCTCAACGTACCATCCGGGAGCTTTGGGCTAGAATGGCAGCAGAAGGGTTGCTAGAGTGACATTCTTTGTTGTCCAGTACGACAGGCGAGCCGGTAAGGGCGTTTGGTTGGAGTTCGAGGAGGCTGAGCTCGCGCTGAACGCACTCCGGGAAAAAGAAGCGGCGCGTGAGCCGCACGTGGAAGTCGTGTTGTTCATGGCTGACTCGCTCGACCAGCTTCGGGAAACACATAGCCGTTTCTTCATGGACGCTGAGGAGATTGGCGCCCGGCTGGCGCGGGACACCCTGGCGCGATCCGCGTAAACACCGCCGTCGGCATCGGCACCTTCACTCCAGCAATGCCTGAACATCCGCTCGCAGCTCGGCATCGTCGGGCGGGCCGAGGATGGTGGCGCGGGCGTCGCCTTCGGCATCGATGAGCAGCAGGGCCGGGTGGTAGGGGACCCGCAGCGCGCGCGCGGCTTCGCCGTCCGTCGCGTCGTTGAAGTCGAGGTGAAAGATTTGGAATTCGGGGTAGTCACGTTCGATCCCGTCGACCACGGGAGCAGCTTCCGCTCAGGGCGGTCACCCATCGGTGTAGACGAAGACGAGGGCGGGGCGGCCCGGTTCGTAGTCATGTGTCCGGGCGAGGGTTTCGCCGGCGGGGAAAACGTCGTTGTCATCGCCGTTGCAGGCGGCGAGGGCCAGGGCCGCTGCGAGCAGCGCGGCGGCTGCAAGGGTGGTGCGGCTCAGTAGGAGCGGAAAAGCTGTCCCCATTCGGTATCCATCATGCGGTTTATGCGGCGCTTGCCCTGGACGCGGTACCAGTAGGCGTTGTGGTAGAGGTTTGAGGCGGCGTAGGCCCAGGGGACGATGGGCGTGCGGAGGAGGAGCTTTTCGAAGCGCTTGAGCTTGCCCCAGTAGATTTGCTTCTGGCCCCAGGAGACGAAGGTGTCTTCATCGCGGCTGAAGCCGAAATTGATGCCGCTGATGTCGAGCCCTTCGACGTTGATCTTGTCGGGGTCGCCGACGCCCAGGCCTTCTTCGTGGGCGATGCGGATGAAGGGGATGGACATGGGGTCGAAGCCCATCATTTTTGCGGCGACGGCGTCGATGGCGACCTGGTCGGAGCTGGCCAGGATGAGGTTTTTCACGTGCGGACGCATCGCGCGCGGGCCGGGGCCATCGCCGGCAATGGTACCGTCCATGACAGCGAAGATGCCGGTATGGATTTCCTTCTGGATGCGGAGCAGGTCGACCAGGGTTTCGTGGATGACGGAGTGGGTCCAGTGGCGCCTGTTGTTCAGCAGGCCGCCGAAGGCATTCTTCATGGCGCCGGTCATGGTGGTGAAGACGTGGGTCTTGAGCGTGGGCATCTGGATGATGTTGGTGCCAAAGAACATCTCGGGCACTTCAATGCCGTCGGGGAAGACCTGGTCGAGGACGAGCATCTTGCTCTTTGGC
>SLAK01000323.1 GCA_007126855.1 Dehalococcoidia bacterium
ATCGCCGCAGACGATCTCTTTGCCAGCTTCGACGACCGGCCACTGGCCGCCGCTTCGCTGGCGCAGGTCCACCGCGCGACCCTGGCCGATGGCACGCCGGTCGCGGTCAAAGTCCAGTACCCGGAAGTCCACGACCTGGTCCGCCTGGACCTTCGGAACCTGCGCACCATGGCGCGGTTTGTCGCCTGGCGCGAACCGCTGTTCGACTACCGCGCAATCGTCGACGAGATCGGCAACCAGGTGCCGCTCGAGCTCGACTTCCGCCGCGAGGCGGCGATGAGCCGGCGTATCGCGTCGAACCTGCGCGAGATCCCTGGCATCGTCATCCCGGAAGTCGTCGATGGCCTGGTCACGAAGCGTGTGCTGGTGACGCACTTTTTCGAAGGCGAGCGTGTCATTGGCCAGCAAAGCCGGGATCTGTCGGTCGCGGAACGCGAAGAGCTGGCGAGCCGCATCGCGGGCGCCTTTGGCCACCAGATCCTGGTGGACGGCCTGTTCCAGGCGGACCCGCATCCGGGCAACCTGCTACTGCTACCCGACAACCGGGTTGCGCTGCTCGACTTCGGCCTGACCAAGGAGCTGCCCGAGCAAATCCGCCTGCGCTTCGCCCGGCTCGTGATAGCCACGGCCCGGCGAGACGCGCCCGGCATCATCCAGGCCTTCCGCGACCTGGGGATTCGCACCGGAAGCGACCGGCCAGAGGACCTCTTCGCGCTTGCGGGACTCTTCTTCGACCCGCGGCCGCTGGATGGTGGCAGGACCCACCTCCGGCGGGCCCACGCCAGCACGCTCAACCGCAGCCCCATCGAAGCCATTCCGGGCGACCTGGTGCTGCTCGGGCGCGTCGTCGGGCTGCTTCGCGGGGTCAGCGCCTCTCTGGGCGTCTCGCTCAGCCCCATGCAAATGCTGCGGCCCTACGCAGAGCGGACCCTCGAGAGCACAGCCGCCCCGCACGGCGAAGCCGCATCCTGAGTTATCCGAAAAGTCGAGGGCGACTCTAGTCGATGGCGACCGGCTCTTTGGGCGCTTCATCGGCGCCGACGGGCTCATTCTTCTGCATGTGCTCCAAGGCGTCCATGCTAAAGCCCAGGTCCGACAGCTCACAGAAAAGGCTGCAGTAGGTGAGGCGCAGCGCACTGGTCGACCTGGAGGAGACATAGGGGAGGTTGCAGCGCTTGCAGCGCAGCATTTCCGTCATCTCGGCGTTGAACTGACCCTTTGTGTCTTCTGCCCGTTCTTCCATTACCACCATCCTATACGCGTCACAGCAGGGAAACAAACCTTTCGATAGGGCGCGCCGCATCCTGGTCAGGGCGCCTGCGAGCGCGAGACAGGTCGGCGACCCGGTGCGCTGCTGCTGGTGCCGTTGCCACCATGCTCCCACCAGACCCGGCAGACAACTGTTGCCGAAAGGACAGGTATAGGCCCTCGCTATTGCTGTTGACTCCGTCTCTCGCCGATTCATATGGTGAAGCTGGCGAAGAATTCGTTACGCTGCCCATAACTACCGCGGATTGTCCTGCCCGCCACACGATTTATTGATTCATCATGAGCACCTCAACCGGCCCTACCGAAGCCACCGCCCGGCACATGAGCAACCCTTCCGCCGGTGAGCAGGCGCCCGCCCTGGCCTGGTACCGGGACCGGCGGCATATGGGCATCGTCAGCCTCGAAGTGCTCGGCACCGTGGCGTTCATGCTGGTGTACTTCCTGGCGCGGGGCATGCGGCCCGAGGCACTCGAATCGTCGATCCAGCGCAGCCTCACCATCATCGAGTTCGAACAGCGGCTCGGCATCTTCCACGAGATTACCTGGCAGCAGGTGTTCATTTCGAACTATGCATTCCTTTGGGCAGCAAACTTCATCTATGCCTGGCTCCACTTTCCTGTGATGCTATTGATCGCGCTGTGGCTCGTCGTGCGGGATATCGAGCGCTTCCGCTTTATCCGCAACGTCCTTGTCGTTTCAGCCCTCATCGGCGTTTTCTCCTACTGGGTGTTGCCCACGGCGCCGCCGCGGCTCATGGAACTCCACGGCTATGACTTCGGCTTCGTTGATACTGTCCACGGCGCCAAGAGCACCGTGAGCTACCTTCAGCCGGGGCCCTTCGTGAATGACTACGCCGCTGTGCCCAGCTTCCACTTCGCCTGGATCGCGCTAAGCTCCGCCGCCATCTGGATCGCGACCACGAATCGCTGGGTCCGCGCCACCGCCGTGGCCATGTCAGCAGTCATGTGGTGGGCCGTGGTGGTCACCGGCAACCACTTCTTCTTCGACATGGTGATGGGCGGCATCGTCGTCGCCATGAGCTGGATGCTCGTCTCTGCCATCCACCGGCGAAGGCCGAGCGGCCCGCTGCGCGTGCTCTTCGGGCGCCCGCCGGGGCAGACGGAGACCCCCGCCTCCGCCAACTGACCCGCCTTTCCCTGGTCCCGCTGTGCCCGGACGCCTGCTGACATCTTGTAAGGCGATTCTGTGCCGTCTACCATGACGGCCTCTCCTTCGGTTCAACGAGCCAGGGGAATAGGACGGTACCAGTGGAAATCAGCGGCGAACACCATTTCGCAGCGCCCCGGGCAGCGGTGTGGGAAGCCTTGCTCGACCCCGATGCGCTCAAGGCTTCGATGCCCGGGTGCGAGGAACTCAAAGAAACCGGACCCGACGCCTACGACGTCACACTGAAGGTCGGCATCGCGGCAATCCGCGGCACCTACACCGGGACGGTGCAGGTGACCGACCAGAACCCGCAGGAGTCGTACCGCTTGCTCGTCACCGGCGCGGGCAAGCCGGGGAAAGTGCAGGGCGACGCCGTGCTCGTCCTCGAAGACGAGGGCGAGGGTACTGTCGTGCGCTACCGCGGCGACGTGAAGGCGCAGGGCGCGCTCGCGCGGCTGGGCAACCGGCTGCTCGGTGGCTCCGCGCGGCTCCTTGTCGGCCAGTTCTTCAAGGCCATGGACAAACAGGTGGAACAACGCGTCGCCTGACGCGTAGAGCAGAAAGGAGCTCCGCATGGCGGAACATGTGGCAGTGAGCATCACCGTCAATGGCAGAGTGCACGAAGCCGAGGTTGAGCCCCGGCTCCTGCTGGTGCACTTCTTGCGGGAACACCTGGGCCTTACCGGGACCCATGTGGGCTGCGACACCAGCCAGTGCGGCGCCTGCACGGTGCATATCGATGGCGCGAGCGTGAAGTCCTGCACCGTCTTCGCCGCCCAGGCCGACGGCAGCCAGGTCACCACCGTGGAAGGCGTGGCCTCCAAAGGACAGCTCCACCCGGTGCAGGAAGGCTTCTGGGAAGAGCACGGCCTCCAGTGTGGCTATTGCACGCCGGGCATGATCATGTCGGGCATCGCCCTGCTCAACGAAAACCCCAACCCCACGGAGCGCGAAATCCGCGAAGGCATCGCGGGCAACCTCTGCCGCTGCACCGGCTACGAACACATCGTGAACGCCATCCAGTACGCGGCGAAGGCCGGGGGAGGAGCGCGATGACCGCAGCAACGCCCCACCAGCTCGTCGGGCAACGCATCAAGCGCCGCGAAGACCCCCGGCTGATCCAGGGTCACGGCACCTACGTCGATGACATCAAGCTCCATGGCATGCTCCATGCCGCCTTCAAGCGCAGCGAAGTGGCCCACGGGCGCATCGTCCGCATTGATACCAGCGAAGCCGAGGCGCTCCCCGGCGTGCGCCTGGTCATGACCGGCGCCCAGCTCAAAGACCTGGTCCCCGCCATGCCTGTCGGGACACCCTTCCCCGCGCCTGAACATTACGCTGTCACCCACGACAAAGTGCGCTACGTGGGCGAACCTGTCGCCGTTGTCATTGCTGATAACCGCTACATCGCCCGCGACGCACTGGACCTCATCGAAGTTGACATCGAAGAGCTCCCGGCGGTCGTCGACCCTGAGCAGGCGATGAGCAATCCGCCGGCGCTCATCCACGACGGTTTCGAGAACAACCTGGCCGTCCCCGCCGCCCCCGCCGGCACCGGCGTGGACCCCGAAACGCTCGAGGCGGACGACACGGAGATCAACCGTGCATTCGAGCAGGCCGAAGTCGTGGTCTCCCAGCGCATGGTGAACCAGCGGGTGGCGCCGACGGCCATCGAGCCGAGGGGTGTCGTCGCGCATTTCGAGCCCGGCAAAGACTACCTGACCGTCTGGACATCCACCCAGATCCCCCACATCGCCAAGACATTCCTGGCGGCGCTTGGCGGGCTGGGCGAGCACCAGGTGCGCGTCATCGCCCCGGAAGTCGGCGGCGGATTTGGCTGCAAGCTCCAGATTTACGGCGAGGAGTACGTCCTGGCCGCGCTCTCCCGGCAGCTGGGCGCGCCGGTCAAGTGGATCGAGGACCGCTCCGAAGCATTCATGGCCACGACGCACGGCCGCGACCTTATCGCCTATGTCGACCTCGCGGCGAAGCGTGACGGTACGCTCCTCGGCCTCCGCGCGCGCATCATCGCCGACATCGGCGCCTACGAGATGCTGCTCACGGCCGCCGTGCCGACGCTCACGCAGCTCATGCTCAACGGCGTCTATCACATCCCCGCGGTCCGCAGCGTCCTCACCGAGGTCTTCACCAACAAGACGCCGACGGACGCCTACCGCGGCGCCGGCCGGCCTGAAGGCATCTATTTCGTCGAACGGGCGCTGGACATGCTCGCCAATGAGCTCGAAATGGACCCGGCCGAGCTGCGGCGCAAGAACTTCATCCGGCCGGACGAGTTCCCCTTCGCCACGCAGACCGGCCTCGCCTACGACTCCGGCGACTACCAGGCCACGCTCGACAAAGCGCTCGAAAACGCCGGCTGGCAACAAATGGTGGCTGAACGGGACGCGGCCCGCGCCGAAGGCCGCATCGTCGGCCTGGGCCTCGCGTACTACGTCGAGATTTGCGGCCTGGGCCCTTCGGCCTTG
>SLAK01000111.1 GCA_007126855.1 Dehalococcoidia bacterium
CTTCCTTGTTAAAGCGCAGCACCCGCGCGCCAACCTCCTCCGGCCGGTACAGCGGCTCGTACCGGATGCCCACCAGTGCCGTGCCGGCCACAGTCCGCTCCGGCGCCATCGGCTCGCCGAACACGCGCTCGGCCAGCGGTGTCGCGACCAGCACCCGCTCGTCCTGTCCCGCCGGCCGGTAGACCCCGTATTCCGCGTCGGCCTTCACCGCCAGTGCCGTGTTTCCGGGCAACGTCCAGGGCGTCGTCGTCCAGGCCACGATCGATGCCGGCAACCCGTCGGCCACAACCGCGCCCAGGCCCGCCCGCTCCCACTCCTCGTTCGGCACGCGGAACTTGATGTAGACGCTCGGGTCCGGCACATCCTCCTGGTAGCCCAGCGCCACCTCGTGGTCGCTCAGGCTCGTGCCGCAGCGCGGGCAGTGCGGAGTGCTCCGGTAGTCCTTATAGATCAGCCCGTGCTCCCAGAGCCGCTTGAAGAGCCACCAGCACGTCTCGATATACCCGTTGTGGTAGGTGACATAGGGGTGCTCCAGGTCCGCCCAGAACGCGATCCGTTCGCTCAGCCGCGTCCATTCCTCCACGTAGCGGCTCACCGACTCCTTGCACTTCTCGTTGAACGCCGCAATGCCGTAGTCTTCAATCTCGGACTTTGACTTCAGGCCCAGTTCTTTCTCGATTTCGAGCTCGACAGGAAGCCCGTGCGTGTCCCACCCCGCCTTGCGGGGCACGCGAAAGCCCTGCATCGTCTTGTAGCGAGGGATCAGGTCCTTGAATACGCGAGAGAGCACATGGTGAATCCCCGGGCGCGCATTCGCCGTCGGCGGCCCTTCGTAGAACACGAAGTGGCGGTCTTCCGGCCGCTCATCAACGCTGCGGCGAAAAATCTCGTGTTCCTTCCAGAACGCCAGGATGCGGTTTTCAAGCTCCGGAAAATTCACGCGTGGGTCGACCGGCTTGAACATGCCTTCTCTCCTTCGTTCGCCCTGCAACGGAACCGGCGCACCGCCCGGTTCGTAGCAGAAGTAATGGTTGCACGCGGAGAGGAGCAGGCAAACAAAAACGCCCGTCCCCACCATCCAGGGACGAGCGTGCAGGCCCGCGGTACCACCCTGGTTCCCGCCGTCGCCGGCGGACACTCAGCGAGGCGCAATCACGCCCCTGTCCCTGCTAACGGTGGACAACTCCGTCCGGGTCTACTAACCGTAGGATCGAAGAGCTCTTCCACACCGGGCAGCCGCTCATCCCAATCCCATCAGTGTTCGGCCGGAGGCTCAGGAGTGATCTTCCCGTCCGCCGTCTGCACCCCCTTCCACCATCCGGGGCTCGCTGCGCAGCGGTACGGCCGGTACTCGTCTCCGTCAACGCCGATGATCGGAAGTGAAGCAAGGTGACACGCGTTCTGTCAATCGTCCTCATGACAATCGCGGCCTTCCTGTTCGTCGCCTGCGGTGGCGGGACCGACCTCCCGCCCACAACCCCGACCCCCGCAACTGACGACGCTACCCCGACCCCGGCGGCCTCCAGTGGCACGCCCGCGCCCGCGCCCTCCGAGCTCCGCATCGCCTTCATCAACCTGGGCAGCCCTATCACCGTCGACGAGACCGACCGCATCGCCCACGAAACCTTCTTCGAACGTCTCGACCTCCTCATCGCCGAACTCAAGGACTACCGCCCGGACCTCGTCGCCATCACCGGCGCTGCCTGGACCGATGAGCTCGGCGCCGCCGCCTGGGAAGTGCTCGCCAGCGAACTCCGCATCGAAGTCCAGTACCAGCGCGCCAACCCCTGGTTCCCAAACCACGACAAGGAAGACTCCGACGCCACCCGCGACCTCATCGGCTTCGAAGAAGGCGAAGCGCTGCTCAGCCGCTATCCCATCCGCTGGAGCAAGCGCATCCCCCTCAATCCCCGCACCTCCGAGAGCGAAGGACGCATCGCGCTCCACGCCGTCCTCCGCATCGAGCCCTATGGCGATGTGAACGTCTACATCTCCCGTCTGTCCGGCACCTTCCAGACCCGCCTCGCCCAGGCCGCCGACCTCCGCCGCGTCATCGACCAAACCCGTGAAGACGGCCCCGTCCTTGTCTTCGCCGACTTCGGCATGGAGCCAGACTCCGAAGGTGTCACCGGGTTCACCAACAGCGGCTTCTTTGACCTTGCCTATGCCGCCGGCGACGACGATTCCCTCGGCACCTGCTGCCGCACCAGCATGCTCTTCGGCGTCCCTGAGGAACCCGGCGAAGGCGAGGAAGGCCCCGATGCCGAAGAGCCGGTCACGCCCCTGCCCGGGACGAATGAAACCCCCGAAGTCATGCCCGAGCAGGGCACACCGGAAAGCAATGAAGAGCTCGCTGAAAATCGCACGCTCTATGTCTTCAGCGATAGCTGGGGCGCCGAAGACTTCCGCATCTTTGGCCAGTACCCGGCGCTGCGCGCCGACGGCTCCCGTCTTTACGCAAGCGACCACAATGGCATCTTCGCCATCATCGACCTGCGCATGCCCTCAGGCGAGGTCCCGCACGATTAGCCGGCGTCGTCAGTCGGGCCGCGCCCTGCCGACTCGGCCGGCGGCTCCGCTGGTGGCGCAATCTCGAACTCCCGCGCGAGTAGCTCATAGCTCCGCTTCCGCGCCCCAAAATCATAGGTGATCGTCACCACCATCACCTCGTCCACGCCGAACTCGGCGGCGACCTCCTCGATCCGGTCGCGCACGTGCCCCGGGCTCCCATAGATCGACCGCCGCCGCGCATAGGCGATGTAGTCCAGCTCCGGCTCGGAGTATTCCAGCGCCCGCGCCTCCTCCGGCGATGGGATGCCGCCGCCGCGCCCCTGCTGCGACCGCAGCCGCCACGCCCAGCGGCTCCACGAAAGCAGTTCCGCTTCCTCGTCCGTCTCGGCCACCGTCGCCGAGACCGCCACCATCGCCCGTGGCTCCTGAAGCAATGGCGACGGCTGGAAGCGCTCCCGGTAGTCCCCGATCACCTTCTCGCCGCCATCCGGGTTGATGAAGTGCGCCCAGCAGAAGCTCCACCCCAGCTCCGCCGCATACTCCGCGCTGGCCGGGCTCGAACCCAGCAGCCACAGCTCCGGCATGCTCTCGCCCGCTGGCTGCGCCCGCACGCCGTGGTAGGGATGCTCCTCCGGCAGCTCCCCTGCCAGGTAGCCATGCAGGTCGAGAAGCTGCTCCTGGTAATGCTCCACGCTCAGCATGTGCCCCGTCGGCGATAGCGCCTCCGCCGTCCGCCGGTCGCTCCCGGGCGCTCGGCCCAGTCCCAGGTCGATCCGCCCCGGGTGCAGCGCTTCCAGCATCCGGAACTGCTCCGCCACCTTCAGCGGGCTGTAATGCATCAGCATCACCCCGCCGGACCCGACACGCATGTGCCGGGTGTTCGCGGCGATATTCCCGATCAGGATCTCCGGGCTGGCCGAGGCGAGGCCACCCGAGTTGTGGTGCTCCGCGATCCAGTAGCGCCGGAAACCGAGCGCCTCACAGTGTTGCGCCAGATCGACCGACTCGCGGACGGCATCCGTCGGCGTCCCACCCTTCCGGATGGGCGACTGGTCCAGCACGCTCAGCGCAAGCCCGGTCATGCGCTCCTCCACATTCAACGCTGCGTCCAATCCTAAGCGGCGCCCCGGCCACCGGCCACGAACGAGCTATGCCGGAATTTGTGTGATACCCGTCACGTATCGAGTTGATTCGCGGTCTCTATCGTTGCTACCATCCCGCAACCCTTCGCAGGAGGAACCGAAGTGTCCGCACCACCCATCACCATCCCCGGCACCGAAGTCCACACACTCCATTCCGACATCGTCGGCGACGACTACGAGATCTCCGTCATCCAGCCGCCGCCAGGATTCGCTTCCGGCCCCGTCCCGGAGGTCTATGTGCTGGACGCAAGTTTCCTGGCCCCGACCGCAGCCGCAGCATCGCGATTGCTCACTGTCGGCGGCGAGATCCCACCGGTCCTCGTCGTCGCTATCGGCTACCCCGTCGGGAACGACCCTGTCGCTATCCAGCGTTTCCGGCACCGCGACCTCACCCATAAGCACATCGATGAGCTGGCAGATTCCCTGGCGGCAGTCTTTGGCATCCAGGCAGCGGAGCTGGAGCTCGGTGGCGCCCACTCATTTCTTCGCTTCCTCACGGAGGAGCTTCGTCCCTGGACCGCGGCACGCTTCGACGTCACCGGCGACTCGACCCTCGTTGGCGTCTCCTCGGCCGGGCTTTTCGCCACCTGGACCCTCCTCCACCATCCTTCGGCGTTCAACCGCTACGTCATCGGGACGCCATACGTGTCCTTTGAACAGGGCTCGTCACGCGCATGGGTGGACGACTATGCGGCGAAGCACTCGGATCTCGACGCCACGGTCTTCCTCGTGGCCGGCGGCGAAGAGCACCTTCCCGGCCCCTATCCCACGCCCGCCGCCACCCTCGCGGAGGCACACGGGGCCGACTCCGCAATCACCGGCGAAATCGGAGACGCGCTACAGGCCTGCCGCTTTCCCAACCTCCGCCTGGCCACTCGGATCCGGCCCGAAGAAACCCACTGGACCCTCCCCGTCGGCGCCCTCCTCCCCCAGGGCCTCCGCCACGTCTTCGCGAAGGACGGCCAGCACTGATCCTGCTTGCCACATCCTTTCGCATCACAACCAGCAAGGAGTACGGACAGTGAGCGCACCCCCCATCACCATCCCCGGCACCGAAGTCCACACACTCCATTCCGATATCGTCGGCGACGACTACGAGATCTACGTCGTGCCGCCACCGCCCATCTTCGCCACTGGCCCGGTGCCGGTGGTGTACGTCACCGACGGCAACCTGCTCATCCCCTCAGCGGCAGGTGCAGTCCGAGTGCTCGTCCCCATCGGGGACATCCCGCCGGTGATGCTGGTCGGCATCGGCTACCC
>SLAK01000053.1 GCA_007126855.1 Dehalococcoidia bacterium
GCGGCCGGGCGTGGTGCGCCAGCTGCTGGTTCTTCGGTGGGCATGGGGCGAGAGTAGCCGAGGTCGCGGGAGTACACCATCGGAGCAGCGCTGCCGGTGCGCCGATCAGCGATCCGTGCGTTCGTACACCACCAGGTGGGAGAGGCCGAAGCGGCGCAGGGCGTTGCCTTCGGCCCAGTACGAGACGCGGCGGAGGAACGAGGCGGTGCGGGGCGCGCGGGCCGCGATGTTGTCGTAGCCGGCGTAGACGCAGGTGCGGTCGACGATCCTGAGCGGGAGGCCGCGGGCCAGGCGCTTCCAGTCGCCATGCTGGTAGACGCGGGCATGGGGCACCAGGCGGTTGCGGAGCGGCATGGGGAGCCAGTTCACGAGCGGGATATTGCCGAAGATGTAGCGCTTGCGGAGATAGATGCCGTGGGTTTCGAACGGATAGAGCCGGTTGGGCGCGAAGACGATGCAGCGGCCGCCGGGTTTGAGCACGCGGGCGATTTCTTCCATGGTCTGGCGGTCGTCCTGGACGTGTTCGATGACTTCGTTGAGGACGATGCGGTCGAGCGAGGCATCGGCAAAGGGAAGGCGCTCGCCAACGCCGGCCAGGTAGTTCGCAGAGCCCGTTTCGTCGCGCTTGCGGGCTTCGACGAGGCGGTCAACGGCGATGTCGCAGCCGATTGCGCGGGCGCCTTTGCGGGAGAAGGCGCGGACGTATTCGCCCACACCGCAGCCGAGGTCGAGCACGCGGAGGCCGTCGAGCTCGCCATAGCGCTCCATCATGGCGAGGCGCCGTTCCTGGCCGAAGCGCCAGACGAAGCTGGGGTTGCCAAGGCGCGCTGCGTCGTCTTCTGGAGCGCCGGCTGGCGGTGCAGGACCGGTCATGGGCGCGTTCCTCCTGGCGCCGATCCAGCTGTAAGTGTGGGCGTGCGCGACCAGCGGGCGCCATGCGCCCGGCCGCGAGCGTGGTCCAGGGGGCTGTGGAGCTTCAGCATGGAGCCGCCTTTTCGCGACTCACAGTAGTGCACTGCGGCGCTTCGCGCAGCAGTCGGATGAAACAGGTAAAACGGGCGTCGTTGTCAGCGATGCCGGAAGTAAGAGGCGGAGCGTTGTGGCGCGGGCCCCTCGTGGCGGCGCCCGCGGCCATAGGTGCGGGCGTAGGGCTCACCGGACGATGGTGTAATTGGGAACCTGCGCCGTTCGCCGCAGCGCAAACACGAGCCAGACACGGTGGACGTGCCGGAGGGTGTATCGATCTGCCAGTGGTGCGTGCATCCGTGCCAGGCCATGTGTGAGGTCTCTCTTCTGGTCCGCGCGAGGGACCGATGGGGCTGTCGCCGCCACTGATGGCTGCGTGTAGAGACCATTGAGGAGAGGCGGTTGCAGGCGAATAACTCCAGCGAAAGCGCCGTTACAAATATGTAACGCGGTATAGCTGGCGCTCCGGACGGCACCAGGCCGCCCCAAGGTGATCGGGACAGCCTGGCGCTGCGGGAGCGTCCCGTTAGCGGGGCCAGTGGCCAAGCCTGCGGGCGCAGGTCCAGGGCTGGAGCCAGTAGCCGCCGCCCGAGATCTGGTACGCCCCCTGGATGTTGCCGCGCGGGTCGAATGTGGCCAGGCGAGGATGGTAGCGGGGATGGATCTGGGTAAGCCCACGTTCGCCCTGTGAGCCAACGGCGTTGGGGTTGCCGAAGCTTTCGCAACGGATGATGTCGAGCCATACGTCGACCATGTCAGCCGGCATGATCTCGCTTACGAGGGGGCGCCATCTTTCGACCGGCGGCGGGAACTGGCGCTGGGGCAGGGTGGTTATCTGTGCTGGCGTCGGCTTAGGTGTTGGCGTCGCGGTGGGGGTAGGGGTCGGTGGGTCGACGCCGTTGGTGTCATAGTTGGCCGCGATGTCCAGAGCGTAGAGGCGGTTATCGAACTGGTCCGCCGAGGTGTTGACATAGAGGACCGTGGCAAGGATGAACGCACCGATGATCAGGGCCGGCATGAGCCGGCGAGGGTGGATCCGCATATGACCTCGCTTGTGTTCTTGGGCCACCTGGCGAGGGAATGGTGTGCCCGGGATTGCCGCGCGATTCCGCAGCTTGCGCGGCCATGATGGGATTCGGCTGCGCGGATGAAGGGAGCGCCGGCCGGGGGCGATAGGAATTTGCACTGGCGCCCGGTGTTGTGACATTGCCCCCTGTGTTATATGAAGCGGGACGCCACACAATATCGTGACCCGGCGATTTCGAAGGCGCAAATGCAGACCGAACGGCAGGTAAATGCGCGTAGACGCAGAACCGGCTGCTGAAACGCCCCCCGCCCAAGCGTCCACGGTCGCCGTTATGCATTGCAGCAGGGTGCAATGGGGAGAATCACGGCAACGTAACACCGCGAGCGGCTGGGGTTACGCGTACGTTGCAGGATGGCCCGAGACGGGGATTTTCGACCGATTCTCCGGGACATGTACCTTTACTCAGGTCGAATGCTGCGAGGCGTAATCTGGCCAAACGGATTGCGAACCGGGCGCCCGGCATGACTTTGTCATAACGACAAAGTCACATGGGCGCAGTATTCTCATCGAGAAGACGGGGCACGTTTGCCGCAAAGCGTTCGCCAGCGGACTCAAGAAACCGGGACACCGGCGTAGCATGACCTGCGCACCCCGGGGGCCTCTGTTCTGGAGGGATCGGTGCTGAGGGAAAGAGGAGGCCGGCAGAGCCTGGCAGAAACGACCATGAACCCGGGGGTGAGCGCTGTGCCGATGATGTGGCTATCCGAAGGGCCAACGCGGCGAACCTTCCTGGGCCAGCGCTGGCTGGAATTCACCGGGAGGAGCCGGGCAGACGAAGCGGGCGAAGGGTGGATCGGCGGCGTACACCCTGACGATACTGACGAGCTACGGCAGACGCTGGAGATGTGCGCAGCGGTGCCCGAGGGGTACCAGCATGATTACCGGCTGCGCCAGCGGGCGGGCGACTACCGGTGGGTGCGGGAGGAAGCTGAGCCGCACCTGGATGAGAAGGGCGTGTTCGTGGGGTTTGCCGGGGCGACACGGGATGTGCAGATTCATCATGAATCGGAGGAGCAGCTCGCGGAGCAGATGAAGGCGCTGGAGGGAGTGGACCCGGCTGTCATTGCCACCGACCGCGAGGGCCGGATTGTGACCTGGAGCCAGAAGGCGGAAGAGCTCTACGGATGGAAGGCTTCGGAGGTGGTGGGGCGAAAGCTGCAACACCTGCGAGCACAAGCGTTCGACACGGGGCAAGCCCGGCGGGTGCTGCAACAGATCGGTGCGGGTGACGCATGGAGCGGGGAGATGACTATCCGGAAGCGAGATGGTTCTCCAGTTTTTGCGCGGGGAAGCGTGGCCGCGCTGCGGGACGCATCAGGCGATATCACCGGGGCGGTGCTGGTTTCCGAAGATGCCTCGCGGCTCCGGAGTTCGCAGGGGGCGATCGCACGATTTGGGCGGCTGCTGGACCAGTCGCCGAACGAGATCTACGTCTTCGATGCGGACACTCTGCGCTTTCTGCAGGTGAACCGCGGGGCTATCGAGAACCTGGGATACAGTGAAGATGAGCTGCTGGAGCTGACGCCGCTAGACGTGCAGCGGGACCTGGGGAAGGCGCAGTTCGATCAAGTGCTTGAGCAGGTGCGAGAAGGTCTTGCTGACCAGGTGACTTACGAAACTGAGCATGCCAGGAAGGACGGCACAGTGTACCCGGTAGAGGTGCACATTTCGCTTGCCCGGGACGAGGTCCCCCCGGTGTTTGTGTGCATTGCCGATGACATTTCTGAACGCCGTGCTATCCAGGAGCAACTACAAGAGGCTTACTTCCAGCGGGAACAGACGATGGAAGAGCTTGTGGAAGGGCGCCAGCGGCTGGAGGACCTGGTGGATAACCTGCCGGGGGTTGTGTGGGAAGTCCGCGGCGAATTCGGGATCGACGATTTTCGCGTTACTTATGTAAGCCCGCAGCTTGAAAGGATGTTGGGGTACACGTGGGATGACGTTGACGAGGCGGAGGTTGAGTCGATGTTCTCGATCATCCATTCAGAAGATCGAGGGCAGGTCTACGAGGCAGCCGCGGCGACATATGAAGACGGGGAGCCGCGGTCGGTACGGTTCCGGTGGATTGCGGCAGACGGTCACGCGCTGTGGGTCCAGAGTTACTACTGCGCGGTGAAGGATGGCAGCGGGAAGGTGGTGGGGCTCCGGGGTGTGAACCTGGACATCACGGAACAACACCGTGCGGAGGAGCTGCTGAATTTCTCTATTGAGGCGGGCCGGATCCTCGCGTCGTCGCTGGATTATGAGTGGACCCTGCGGAATGTGGCCCGGCTGGCGGTGCCACGGATTGCGGACTGGTGCGCGGTCAACCTGCTTGATGAGAACGGCACGCTCCGGCAAATGAGCGTGGCGCATGTGAACCCGGACCGGGTGGAGTGGGTACGCAACATCCAGCGCAGGGGTGCGGCGCTACGGCCGCCAGAACAGCCCTCGGTGGGTCCGCAGCGTGTGGTGGAGACAGGCGAATCGCAGCTTGTACCGGAAGTGACAGACGAACTGCTGGAACGCGTGGTCCAGAACGAGCCAGTGCGGAAGGCAATCCAGCAACTCGGGATGCGGTCGTACATGTGCGTGCCGATGACGCGGAGGGGGCAGGTTCTTGGGGCGATGACCTTCGTGGCGGCGGAATCGGGGCACCGGTTCGATGAGGTCGACCTGCGGACAGCGGAGCACCTGGCCCGAAGGGCGGCCACGGCGATCGATAATGCGATGGTCTACCGTAAAGCTGAGCGCGAGCGGGCGCGGTTCACCACGATCGTGGCTTCGGTGGACTATGGCGTATGCCAGGTAGACGCGGAGGGGCGCATCGAACA
>SLAK01000341.1 GCA_007126855.1 Dehalococcoidia bacterium
CCGGCCCGTACCGCGCATCTGCCTGCGCGAATGCGTGCTCTTCGTACTCCCCGGTGCCGTCGGCATCGTCGATGGGCACCCAGTCCCCTTCGTCGTCGACAAGCGTGCCACGCCGGTCTTCCGCCCGGCTCCCCGAGCGCGAACCCCAGCCGGCCTCGCCGTCCGGGTCGAGCCATCCGGTTGCCCCGGTCGAGGCGACAAGGTGCGCCAGCTCTTCGTCCGCCGAGGTGCTCCTCGGCTCGGGTTCTTCGTCCTTCTTGCGCCCGAACAGGCGGCTGAAGAGCCCGCGCTTTGGGATCGGCTCTGGCTCGCCTGCGTCATCATCGTCGCCATCCTGCGCCGCTTCGATGGCTTCCTCGCCATCGTCTGCGATCGGATGCAGCGCAATTGGCTCTCGGGCCTCTGGCTCGTCTTCATACTCGTCGCGCGCGGGCTCGTAATCTTCCGCTGCGAGCGTGTCGTCAGTCCCGGTACCATGTGCCCACGCCCGCATCGCGGCAAGACTGTCTTCCTCGTCTTCCGAATCGCCGCCGACCGTCAGGTCCTCGGCATCTCCGGCTTCGTTGCTGCCATCATTGCTTGCAGGCTTCTCACCCCGTGCCCATGCCCGCATCGCCGCAAGGCTGTCTTCTTCAGCGCCTGGAAGCCCTGGGACGTCCTGGTCCGTGAGCCCATCGTCAATCGCAGCTTCGCTGGTTTCCGCTTCGCCGTCGGCCGCCGGTTCTCCGGCCACGCGGAACGGGTCATGCTCCAGGCTCCCGCCATCGACAAACGCGTAATTGTCCTCTTCCTCCCCGTCCGCCAGGTCGTCCTCGCCGAAGCTCTCGATCCGCTCGCGCTCCTGGCGCAGGACACCCGGGACCGGCGCATCGGCCGCGTCCTCGGCCCGCTGGTGCCGGACCACCCAGCCTTCTTCCTCGAAGTTTCCGCCGTCTTCCGCTGCGTCACTTCCAGTTTCCGGCTCATCATCACCGGCGCCCTTGCGCGCCCATTCGCGCATGCCGTCGACGATGCTCCCGCCCGCAGCCGGACCGCTGAACATCTCGTCCCAGCGGGTCCGCGGCTGGTCCTCGTCTTCCTCTTGTGAGGGGAGTTCTTCGCGCTCCCGGCGCCGCAGCAGCGGCGGCTCCGTTGCACCTGGTTCGGGCCATCCCGCACCCGGCTCGGTGGACCAATCGTCCTCGTCGCCAGGTTCGTCATCGCGCCAGGCCCGCAGCTTGCCGACAGCCTCGCTATCGTCCGAACGGCGAATGAACCGCGGCTTCTTCGCGGCTTCGTCGCCTCCATCTTTCTTCCGTCCAAAGCCAAAGCGCCGTCGCTTCACCGGCTGGCCGGTAAAGGGGTCGCGCGGCAGCTCCGCGTCTCTCGTGTCCCTGTCCTTCGTCGACTCCAAAAGGGACTCACGCAGGCGCCGCTGCTTTTCCGCCTGGCGTTCCCACGCACCGCTGGGCAGGTCGAAATACCAGCCCTCTTCCTGGCCTGCTTCTCGCTCTTCTTCGAACACCTCATCGAGGCGTTCGTCGCCCTGGTCCATTGCCATCAGCCTATCACAGCCTCCCCGGCACGCTGAGTGTCGACGGTCGCGCTTTACAGGCGATTGACCTACCTTCCGCCCTATGGACCTGACGGTCGACAAGGCAGATCACGAACTCATCCTGTTGTCCAAGAACGGCAACCTGGACGCCTTCAACACCCTTGTCGAACGCTACCAGGTCACGGTCTACAACCTTTGCGTTCGTCTCCTCGGCAACCGCGAAGCTGCCGAAGACGCGACCCAGGAAACTTTCCTTTCCGCCTACCGCGCTATCGAACGCTTCGAAGGCGGGAACTTCCGTGGCTGGCTGCTTCGCATCGCCGCCAACCAGTCCAAAGACGAGCTCCGCCGTCACAAGCGCAAGTATCGCGCAGGCTCTCTTGATGAGATGTTCGACACTCTTGGCCACTCTGTGGAGGTCTCCGACCCCGCGGAACCCCCATCTCGCCTCGCCGAACGCGCGGAACTTGCCAAAACCCTCCAGGACGCGCTCCTGCAACTCCCCTTCGACCAGCGCCGGGCAATCGTGCTCGTCGATGTCCTTGGCTATCACTACGACGAAGTCGCCGAAATCTGCGAAACCTCCACCGGCACCATCAAGTCCCGTATCCACCGTGGCCGCGACAGGCTTCGCTCAATACTCCGGGGAAACCCGGAACTTTTTGGCGCCCACGATCGTCTGGAAGACTAATATGAGCATGCGATTCCTCCGGCTCTTCAAACGCAAAACCCGCTGGATGCGCCAGGTCGACGCCTATGTCGATGAGCGCCTCACGCCCATCGAGCGCGACCTGCTCGAAGAGCGCATCGCGGAGTCGGACGACGTGCGCGAGATGCTCGAAGAGACCAGGGCCATTAAGCGTGGCCTTGCCAGCATGCCCGAACACCAGCCGCGCCGCTCCTTTGCAATCACCCCCGGCATGCTGGCCGAACCACGGCCCGAACCGGCGCCATCCCGTATCCCGGTTGTCACCATGCGCCTCGGTCAGGCCACCGCCTTCGCCGCGATGGCCGCGCTCGCCATCACCGGCGCCATCCACTTCGACCAGGCGACCACATCGGAAACCTACGACGATGCCGCGCCCGCTATGACCGACGCCGTGTCTGACCAGGATGCCCTGGGCGAGGCCGATACCTTCGCGACCGAAGACGAAGCCGCGCCGCCTGCCGCCGAAGATGGCGAACCCCTGCGAGACGCCGATGGTCCCACTATCACCGGTGACGCTGCCGAAGCCCCTGAGCCGGTTGACGATGCCCGCCACGCCGCCCCCGCCGAAGCCCCGGACCGGCCTGAACCCGCGACCGTGGCCCCGGACACCACCTCGCGAGACTTCATCCCCATCTATGGCGCCCTGGGCTCCGCGCTGGTGCTTGCCGCCGGCCTCTGGGCCTTCAGCCGCAGGCGGGTGAAAGGAAGAGACCTGTGAACCGCGCGATCCTCTCGCTCCCGCTCCTGGCGTTGCTGGCCCTCTCGCTGGCTGCTTGCTCCACCGACACGATCGTCGCTACCACGAACGGCGATCAACCGGGCGGAATCACCGTCGATGGCATCGGCGAAGTCCATGTGACGCCTGACACCGCCTACGTCACTCTGGGTGTCCAGTCCAGGGCCGATACCGTTGCCGAAGCCCGCGAACAGGCAGCAGGGCGCGCCAGTCGGGTCATCGATGTCCTGCGCGACCACGGCCTTGAAGACCGTGACATCCAGACCTCCAGCATTCTCATCGTCCCGCGCTACGATTACTCCGGCCGCGAGGCGCGCCTGCTCGGCTACGAGGTGACCAACATGCTCGCCGTCACGATCCGGGACATCGACTCGGCAGGCGAAACCCTCGATGCCGCGGTCGAGGCCGGCGGTGACGATATCCGCGTGCACGGTATCCGCTTCGATGTCGAAGATCGCGACCAGGCCCTGGCCCAGGCTCGGGAACGCGCCATGGAAGACGCCCGCTCACGCGCCGAACAACTCGCGCAGCACGCTGGTGTCAGTGCCGGCCCTGCCATCGCCATCACCGAAACCCGCAGCGACCCGCCGCAGCCGGTCACCTTTCGCGCCGAAGCCGCGTTCGACGGCGCTACCACACCCATCGAAGCCGGTACCACCGCCGTCAAGGTCGAAGTCCGCGTCATCTACGCCATCAACTGACGCTAACCCGGCTCCGTAGCGCGGCCGGGCCCTACACCTGCCCCGAAGCCTGCAGCACCGCGTAGCGCTGCATTGCCTTCACCATGTAGTCGTCGATTTCCGGGTAGCGGTCGCGGATCGCCTTGCTGTGTTCGTTCAGCCGCAACCGGCGCCGCTCGAATCCCGAATCGTCCGGCACATCCTCCACCGACTTCGCTGCCGCGATGTAGATGGGTCGCACCGTAATGCTCCCCGCCGGAAAGTCCTTGTTCTGGCTCGTCGCCTTGCACTCCAGGAAGCCCACCAGCTCGATGTGCTCAACCTTTGCGCCCGTCATCTCGTACGATGCCCGGCGCACGAAATCCTCCGGCGTCTCGCCTTCCTTCAGGTCGCCCTCCACCGTCCGCCACGACTCGTCTGAGCCTCGCGGGCGTGTCACGTAGGCCTTGTCGCCCTTGTACACGAGCGCATACGCGAAAAACACGGGTGCGTCTTCCGGCAATTCGTCGGCGTCTATCCAGATGCCGCGCCACTGGTCGTTGATGTTCAGTTCGAGCACCCCGGCTGGTGCTCGTGGCTTGTATTGGGCCAGGTCGGCCGCGCTTGGTCCCATCATGATGAACTACTCCGGCGAAGAAACGGCTTCCCCACAACTGCCGCGCCGCTTCCTTCAACGGTGATATTGATCCCTGGCAGTGCGTGCTCTTGATCGATTAACGCCATCCCCACCGTAGCGTCAAGTTTCGGCGATCGAATCGCTGACCGAATCTCGCCGATGCGCTCCCCGTCCCTGTACACCGCCACTCCCGATTCCGGCGGCGTCTCCTGCTCCAGCAGAAGCGCCGCCAGGATCACCCCCTCCTCGCCGCCCGGCACGTCCAGCAGCACGTCGAGGTCCGCCTGCGCCGGTGTCAGTCCGGTCTCCAGGTCGGGCACAAAAGCCGGGATGCACGCCTCGATCCGCGCGATTTCCTGGGCGTGGTGCCCTGCCATCCGTACCCCCGCCGCGGTCAGCGCCTCCAGCAGGTGCTGCATCACTGCCGGCGCCAGCATCAGCTCGAAGCCGTCCTCCCCCGTATCGCTCGTACGCATCGCCATGGCCCGGAAGCCATGAAATTCGAACGCGGCCACGTGGAGCGAAGGCAGGCGCGGCGGCAGCGCATCCGAAAGGTGGTCCTGCACCAGCGTCGCCGCAGCCGGCCCCGC
>SLAK01000238.1 GCA_007126855.1 Dehalococcoidia bacterium
CAGGCGGTGGAGGACCGAGAGCGCGCGATCATCAACTATGCGAAGTCGCCGGAGTTCACACGCGAGGGGCTGCAAAAGCTGATGAGCGGCGGCACCCCGCCAGCCAGACAGGAGACGCCCTGAGCGGGCAGGTCACCGGACTTCGGAATTGCGGACGAGGCGGAAGCGGACGCCGCCGACATCCACGCTGTCCTCCGTTGCGGGGAGTTTCATGTCGCGCGCCCGTGCGACCAGGGCAATCGGCTCGCGGACTGCGATATCAATGCCGGCAAGGCCTTCTCCCCGGCTGTCCATCGGCGGGACAAATCGCACTGTCGTCTCCTCAAGCCGGATAGCCGGCACGTCGCCTTCCTGCACCAACGGCTCGTGCAAGACATCGGACCAGCGACGGGCCAGTGCGTCGGGATTGGGTGACTGCAGCGTTGCGCCAAGGAGCTTCGTCGCTACTTCGGTGCGGGCGTGGCTGCGCCATTCGGGGCCGGCCCAGCGCCAGCTTTCCGGCGGGTCCATCGCGTCTACCGACAGGATGGCGCCGGGGACGTCTTTGGGGTGGAGATGGGTGCCCCAGGCATCGTCCAAATCGATCTTTTCGACGACGCGGATACCCAGGGATTCGATATGGCGGCGCTCGGCCTCGATGTCGTCGCACTGCAGGATGACCATGTAGCCGCCATCGCCGTCGCGGCGCTCCAGAAAGCGGCCGGCGGTGGTGCCTTCGCGGTCGGGGGCGATGACTTCGAGGAAGCTTTCACCGACGGGGATGACGGCATTTTTGAGGCCGTAGCGGACGACGCCGGGGTCGTGATAGGCGACTTCGAGGCCGAATAGCCGGCAGATCTGCTGCTGCACGGGCTCAAGCTGGCGGGCGACCAGAACAAGCTGGCGGATACGCATCGGTTTCTCCTTTAGCAGCTGGCGCCACCGCCCGGGGCAGTGGCGCGATCACTGGAGGATGGCCTCCAGCACGTGTTCGATTTGGTCATCGGGGAGATCGCGGACACTGCGAATGCTTAGCGCGAAAGCCATGCCGCCATCATCCACCCACAGCGTCACGCTGTCGTACACCTGATCTTCCGTCGAGGTCATGAACGCGGCAATACCGGTGGCGGGCAAGGTGATGGCTTCGGCATCTTCCGGGATGGGCAGATCGCGGCCCTGCGTGAGCACTACCCAGAACCAGGGGTGATCCTCGCGGCTGTCCTGGCCGCCCGGGAGTTCCCACTGGAGCTCCGACCACCATTCGCCCTCGGGATGGTCGCGCTCGAATGGGTCGTAGGCTGCCACGACGCGGGCGCGTGTGAGCTGCAGGTCCTCCGGGAACCGGGAGGGCCAGCGGACGTCGAATCCAGCGCGTGACGAGAGCTGCCGGGCAACGGCGGCGGAATCATGCAGTTCCTCGCGCGGGACACTGAAGGGGCCGTCGTCCGGATCCCAGTCCACATAGGCTACGCCAGCGACAAGGGAGATCACGATGAGGCCGCTCACGAGCAGTCCAACCAGGAGCCGAAACGAACGGTTCGAATGCATAGGCGCGGGGCTACCCCGATATTCGAGACTAGCATGATCGGATGGTGCGGAGGTTAGCGTGCGGTGGCCAGGGTTTCTTCGACCTTGCCGATGGCGTCGCGGAGGTCTGGAAGGACTCGCTCTTCGGCACCGCCTTCGCGAACGAAGATGAAGCGGCATTCGGCGACGGGGCGGCCGAGCTGGCGTTCCAGCGCCGTGGCATAGGCCGCAGCCTGGAGGCGGTAGCGTCCGACGGCGGCGTCGATGTCGGCGGCGGTGCGCAACGCATCGGTCTTGTAGTCGACGACGATGAGCTGGCCGTCGCGCTCGTAGAGCAAGTCGATGAAGCCTTCGACCAGCCGGCCATTGACCTCGGCGGCGACAAAGACTTCGCGCCAGAAGCGTCCTGATGCGACGGCTTCGCGGACTGTCGGTGATTCGAGGGCAGCACGGACCAGGGAGCGGACCTCGCCTTCGCGGTTGGGCACGCCTTCCGCCAGCGCCTGCGCGCGGGCAATGGGTTCGAGCCCTTCGCCCGTTGCAAGGTCGATGGTCTGCAGCGCGGCGTGGACGGCGCGGCCGACATGGGTGCCGGCGCGGCCACGCTTCCAGGGCTGGGCTTCGTCGAGCTGTTCGCCTTCGTCCGGTTCACCGGCATCGGCGGCGCGGGCCATGCGGGCGATGGCGGTGGCAGCTATGGCGGGGCCGCTGCTGCGTTCAGTGATGGCCTGTTTGCGACGGGCAAGCCATGTGCCGCGGTCTTCGGACGGCGGTTCGACTGCCCGCGTGCCAGGAGCAGCTTCGCCGATGGGCCTGTCGAGCACCATCTCGCGCCAGAGGTGTTCGTTGCCCTCGACGAACTGCGAAAGGGTGGCGGCGTGGTTGTCGTTCCTGGAGCCGCGGAAGAGGCTCACGAGCAGGTGGTCGCAGGCACGTGTAGCGGCGACGTAGAGCACGCGGAGGGCCTCGGCGTCTTCGCGGGCGGACTCCTGGTCTTTTATTGCGTCGAGGCCGTCGCTGGCGATGCGGCCAACGGAGAGGACGGGGCGCCCATCGTCGTCCCAGGTGACGGGCCGTGATTTGTTGTTACGCGCGGCGCCAAGGCCGGAGAGCACGACGACGGGGAATTCGAGGCCCTTGGAAGCGTGGACGGTCATGAGCCGCACGGCGTCATCGTCCGGTTCGGGTACGGCAGATTCGACGACGTCGGCGCCTTCGTCGGCCTGGCGGCGCAACCAGGTCACAAAGCCGCGGAGGGATGCGCCGGGGCTTTCGGCAAAGGCGCGGGCCTGGTCGAGCACGAAGCGGTAGCGCTGCCAGCGTTCGCGCGGGCGGCGGAAGGCGAAGGCGAAGTGCATGAGCGAGCGCTCGCGGATCACGGTCTCGACGACTTCGTGCACGGGCCGGAGGGCAGCGTCATCGTGGTGTTGCCGCAACCAGGCCATCGCGCGGGCGACCGGATGGTCATCGGTGAGCCCATCCGGCGGCGAGCTGGTGTAGTCCCACTGGCCTTTGTGGGTGACCCATTCGAGAAGGTCGCGGTCGCTGCAGGCAAATGCCGGGCTGCGCAATGCGGCGACGATGGCCACGTCGTCCGTAGGGTCGGCGAGGGCGGCCAGGATGTGGCCAAGGTCGACAATCTCCTGTGTTTCATAGAGCAGGGAGCGGCTTTCGACGCGGTAGGGGATGCCGTGGGCTTCGAAGACGCGCTCCAGGTACTGGAGGATGGTGCGCCGCGGGAAGAGGATGGCGATGTCGGAAAGGCGTGCCCCTTCGAAGACGTGGCCAGCCTCCGTTTCGCGGCGGACGGGCCAGGCGTCATCGCGGACGGCAAGGATGGCGCGCGCGATTGCCTCGGCTTCTTCTTCGCGGGCCTCATCAGCACGCTTGAACTGAGCGCCGAACCAGTGCACATGCGATGTTTCGCCAGTTGCATCGCGGCCGGGATGCAGGTCGACGTAGGCGGGCTGGCCGGCGTCAGGGTCTGGCGCGGGCCCGATGAGTTCGCCGAAGACGTGGTTGACCCAGTTGAGGATAGAAGGCTTCGAGCGCCAGTTCTGGACGAGGCCGACGCGGCTGGACGAGAGCTGTTCGGCGGCGGCCAGGTAGAGCTGGATATCCGCGCGGCGGAAGCGGTAGATGGATTGCTTGGGGTCGCCGACGACGACCAGGGAGCCGGGCGGGACCGGCGCTTCGTGCCAGGGCACATCACCGGGGCAATCGGCCGGGCGGACGATGAGCGAGGCGATCTCGATCTGGAGGGGGTCGGTGTCCTGGAACTCATCGATGAGGACATGGGTGAGGCGGTGATGGACGGCGCGACGGACATCATCATTGGTCCGAAGCAAATCGCGAGCCAGGGTCAGGAGGTCGTGGAATTCGAGCGTGCCGGCCTGGCGGCGTTCGGCGGCGTAGTCCAGGGCGAAGCGTGCGAGATGGGCAAGGAGCGCTTCGGCACACCAGCCGGCGTAGCGCTCGCGGAGGGCGTCGCACGCCGTTCGAACGTCGCGAATCACGCCACGGATCTCGGTGGTCATGCCCTTCGGCCAGTTTTCGGCTTTGCCAACTGTCAGGGGGACCCAGGTGCGGTAGAGGGAGCGGAGCACGGCATCTGCTGTGTCTGCGTCTCGTATGGCCTCGACGACGGCGGGCAAGGGCTGGAGGCGGTCGGCCAGGGTGTCCGGCTTCGTGTTCTGGCCGATGTAGCCGCAGAGGTCGTCGAGGAGGACGACGAGGTCGTCCGCAGTGACATCGGGCGGTGGCGGGATCTGCAGGTCGAGGTCTTCCAGGCGGTCCCAGTTGTCGTGGAGGGCTTTGGCGGCGGAGCGGAGACCGTCGAAGTTGACGTTCAGGCCCAGGAGCACTTCGGCAACGTCTTCGGGACCGTCGTCGCCGAGGAAGGATTCCAGGAAGATGCGCCAGCGTTCGTCGAAGGCCAGGCCACTCTGGACGCCATCGAGAAGCTGGAAACCCGGCGGCAGCCCCGCCTCCAGCGGGTGGGCGGCGAGGATGCGCTGGGCGAATGAGTGGAGAGTCTGGATGGCCGCGGAATCGAGCTGGTCGACCGCGCGGGCCCATCGCTCATGCTCCACGCTGTCCGGGGTGGATTCTGCAGCGTTGCTTTCGATCGCCTGGCGGAGCCGGTCCTTAAGTTCGGCGGCAGCCGCCTCGGTGAAGGTGATGGCGGCTATATTGCGTAGCTCGACGCCTGAGCGGACCAGCTCGACGATCCGGTCGATGAGCGAGCGTGTTTTGCCGGTTCCCGCGCCGGCTTCGACGAAGAGTGATTCGCCCAGGGCCTGGCGGATGCGGTCGCGGTCGTGCTGGTCGACGGGGGTGTTCATCCTTCGCC
>SLAK01000270.1 GCA_007126855.1 Dehalococcoidia bacterium
TCGCTATCGCGCGCACCGGGGGCGGCGGGCTGGAGGTGGTACGGCTGCTGGCCTGGCAGGGCGCGCCCTATGAAGCCATGCTCGACGGCGTTGCAGCGGCGCTCGCGGCGTGGGACCCCGCCTTTGTCTGTGGGGATGCGACCGGCCTTGGCGGGCCGCTCATCGAGGCGCTCGCCAGACGCGTCCGGTGCCCTGTGGAACCGCTGGTCTTCCACGGCGGGACAAAGTCATCGCTGGGCTACGGCCTGGTGGCCGCACTTGAGACCGGGAAGCTTCGACTGCACGCCGACGACGGCACGGCCGTCTACCGGGAGTGCCTGGCTCAGCTACGCGAGTGCGAAGGCCGGCATCTTGCAGGCGGTGCGCTGCGCTGGGGCAATGAACGGGGCAACGACGACATCGTCGTCGCGCTGGCGCTGTGTGTCCGCGCTGCGGGGATGGTGGGGCCGGCGCGGGTGGCGTCGGGGCGGCGGCCGCAATGAGGGGCGCGAATCCTGGCGCCGCGCTGAGGCGCGGTTCAGCGTGCCGCGCGGCCGCGGATCGCTTCCCAGGCCTCTTCGAACTCATGGCGGCAGGGCGCGCAGATGCCATGCGTTTCGCGTCCGGGACCGGGGCGCACCACGACCCCACACCATGCGCAGACGAGGCAAAGGTCGTGGGTGGTTTCAGGGAGGGGCGTCGAGACTTTCATTGGCAGCACCGAGGGTATGCGGGGGAGTTGGCCGGGCAATATCGGGGAAATCCCTTACGCTTGGCATTTTCTTTCGAGAGCGCGACACGGCCTGTCGCGCCGCGGCCAGATTGGCTCAGGACTGCTGCTTGAGCAGGTCGCGGATCTCGCGCAGCAGCTCGATGTCTTCGGGCGCGGGTATCTCCTCCTCCGGCGCGGCCTGGCGCCGGGCCCGTGCCGCATTGACCGGCCTGACGACCACGAAGAATATCGCTGCGGCGACCATCAAGAATGCGAGCAGGGCATTGATAAACGCGCCATAGCCGAAGACCGACTCGTTGATCGTGAAGGTGAGCGCCGAGAAGTCTGGCTCGCCGAAGATTGCCGCCACGAGCGGCGTCAACAGGTTCTCGACGAGGGATGCCACGACCGCTCCGAACGCCGCGCCGATGACCACGGCGACTGCCAGGTCGATCACGTTTCCGCGCAGGATGAATTCCCGAAATTCTTTGACCACGGTCTTGCCCTCCTCAGGTTCGCGGCATTCTTGACGGCTGCGTCAGGGAGAGGCAAGCTGCCGCGTCGCCCCTGCGGCCTCACCCGCGGCGAAGAACCTTTCGAAAGATTTACCCGTACGGCCCCGATTTGGCGGCCAAACGTAGTGGCACGCTGTGCGCCAGTGTTTCACACTACAGAGGTAATGACGCGCCTTGGCGGAGGCCTTCATGGCTCAGGACGAAACGTCCAGTTCGCGCGGTTTTAGCGACACAGTGCGGTGGCTCTGGCACGAAAGCATCGTCCGCCGCCTGGTCATCGAAAAAGACGGCAACCGCCCGGTTGTGCTTCCGCTGCTGGTCGTTATCATTGCGGGGATCCTGGCGCCGTGGCTTGTGGCACTCGGCGTCGTGGTGGCGGTGCTGATGGGATACGTCCTGCATCTTGAGCGAGATCCAGATGAGAGTCCGGCTGCGACTGAGCCGGAAAGCGAACCCGAATCGCCCGGCCATAAACCTTCGGCCGAAGGCGACGAACCCCCGGACGATACCTGAAGAGACGCGCGGTTCGCGCGGAGTCTTGTGGGCCCGGTCGTTGCCCGGGGTCCGCAGCAGCGCGTAAGCGATAGCCTGGCTGGCCCGCGCAGATGTTTCGCGCCCGGTACTCCGGGTGCCGGTGTGCTGCGGCGGGAGTGCATGGGAGTCGAACCCACCCCCCGCCGCGCTGGCGACGGGGCAACCGTTTTGAAGACGGCGAGGGCCACCGGGCCCCATCCACTCCCGTGGCCTAATCGTAACGGCCAGGATCCTAATCAGCGATCCGGCTTGCGCCGCCCATCCTGGCGCTGCTCGACGCGCGCAGCACAGTCGGGGCAGATGCCATGACTGAACTCCGCGTCGCTGTGCCGCCGGACGTAACTCTCAAGCTCGTTCCAGTAGCCGCTATCGTCCCGGACTTTCTTGCACCAGGCGCAAATCGGAAGCAGCCCCTGCAGCGTGCGCACGCTTGCCAACGCGTCCTGGAGTTCAATCAGCAGCCGCTCGCGGTCGGCTTCGACGGCTTTCCGTTCGCTGATATCCCGGAAGACGATGCGCGATGCGACCGGGATGCCATCGGGATTGAGGATGAACATCGCCTGGAACTCCACGGGGAATGTGGAGCCGTCGCGGCGCCTCCCGACGGTCTCGTAGACGTCCTGGAGGCCCGTGCGCGTGTATGCGCCATCCGGGCCGCTGCCCCGGGTGTAGAGGTCGGCGGCGAGGGCCACTATCTTGTTGAACTCGTCCCGCGTAACAATCTCGTCGGCAGAAAGCTCCAGCGCGGTGTCGTCCAGGTCGTAACCCAGAATCAGGCGGGCGACCCTGTTCGTGAACCTGACCCGGAGGTTGCTGAGCTCGATCTCAATCATCGCAACCGGGAAAAGGTCGAAAAACTCCCGGATCGCCTTCTGTGCTGTGGCGACTTCCGCTTCCAGGTCCGCGATGCGCGCTTGAAGCGATTGGATATCCGATCCCTGGCTCATCGTCCCGTCCACTTTATCCGAAATCTTGACACAGTCCCGGCTCGGTCAGCGTTGAAACATATTTGTAATGTAGCGGCCCGTGGCCGCGGTCAACAGGGAGCGTTGTGCAACACGTAAGCCTTTTCGGGACCAGAGTGCGCCTGAACGGGCGCCGCAAATTCGTCCAGAGAAACTTTGTCCGTCCCGTCATGCATTTCATGCGGACGGAGACCGCCGGCGGCATCGTCATCGTCGCCGCCGCAATCATCGCACTCGTCTGGGCCAACTCCCCCTGGCAGGATACGTATTTCGACATCTGGCGGAGTACGGTCGAACTCAACCTGGGTATCGTCACGATCGACGATACCCTTGGACATCTTGTGAATGACGGCCTGATGGTCGTCTTCTTTTTCGTCGTTGGACTGGAGATCAAACGCGAGCTGGTACATGGGGAGCTTGCGACGGCGCGGCGGGCGGCCCTGCCGGTGATGGCCGCTGCTGGCGGCATGGTGGTCCCGGCGGCGATCTACATCCTCTTCAATGGCATGATCGGCGAGGCCGGCCGCGGCTGGGGTGTGCCGGTCGCGACGGATATCGCCTTCGCGCTCGGCGTGCTGGCGCTGGTCGGCAAGCGGGTCCCCTTCGGGCTCAAGATCTTCCTGCTGACCGTGGCGATCGCGGACGACCTTGGCGGCATCCTGGTTATCGCCATCTTCTACTCCGAATCCATCTCGCTCATGCCGCTCGGCTGGGCTGCCCTGGTTGTCCTGGGCATCCTCTTCGTCCGCGGCTACGACGTGCGCACCTACAACATCTACCTCCTGCTCGGCGCGGTGCTCTGGCTCTTTATCTATGAGTCCGGCATCCACGCGACTATCGCCGGCGTGATCCTGGCGTTGCTGACCCCGGCGACGTCGCTGTATTCGCGCCACAGCTTCGAAGGCCATGCCGAGCGCCTGATCACACGCTTCCGCCAGGCCGAGGAACGTGGCAATACCGAAGACGCAGAATCCGCGCTGCGGTTGATGGAAGCCCTTTCGCGGGAGACGGGCTCGCCGCTCGACCGGCTGATGCACATGCTGCTGCCCTGGGTGAGCTATGCGATCGTGCCGTTGTTCGCGCTGGCGAACGCCGGCGTGGTGATTTCGGGTGGATCCGTGGGCGACGCCGCGGGCAGCCCGGTGACCTTCGGCATCATCCTGGGCCTGGTGCTTGGCAAGCCGCTGGGCATTTTCCTGTTCGCCCTGCTTGCGGTCCGGCTCGGCTTTGCGTCGTTGCCGGTGGGCGTCACCTGGGGCCACGTCATCGGCGTTGGCTTGCTGGGCGGCGTCGGCTTCACAGTCGCGCTCTTCATCACCGAACTGGCCTTCACCGATGAGCACTACATGTCCGAGGCGAAGATCGGGATCCTGGCCGCGAGCATTCTGGCGGGTGCTATCGGCTACATCTACTTGCGTTTCATTGCGCCCGCGGGCGACGAGGCAGACGCCCACAACGGACGCTAATGTCACAATGCCCGAATGGATGTGGCGCTCGCGGTCTTCGGGGGGTTCGTCGCTGCTGCCCTCGCACCCCTCCTGTTCCGGCTGACTGAGCGCTATTGCGGGTACATCCTGGCGCTTGTCCCGGCCGCCATTTTCGCGTTCTACCTCTCGCTCGCGCCGGGCATCGGCGACGGCGAGGTCACGTCGGTCTCGTGGACCTGGGTCGGCGCCCTCGGCGTTGATCTGTCCTTCCGCATCGACGGCCTGGCGCTGCTGTTCGGCCTGCTCATCTCGGGCATCGGCACCCTGGTGGTCATCTATGCCGCGGGGTACATGGCGGGCGACCCGCAGCTCGGCCGCTTCTACCTCTACCTGTTCGCCTTTATGGGCGCGATGCTCGGGCTTACCGCGGCCGACAACATCATCGTCCTCTTCGTCTTCTGGGAGCTGACGAGTGTCACCTCCTACCTGCTCATCGGCTACAAGCACGATTACGAAACACCGCGGTCGGCCGCGCTCCAATCCCTGCTCGTGACCGCGGGCGGCGGGCTGGCGCTGCTCGCCGGGCTCGTGCTGCTGGGCGTCGCCGCCGACACCCAGAGCATCGCGGTGATCAACCAGGCGGACGACCTGGTGCGGGACCACGACCTCTACCGGCCCATCCTCTTCCTCCTGTTGCTTGGCGCGATGACCAAGTCGGCGCA